>JALSSW010000115.1 GCA_026984035.1 Planctomycetota bacterium | reverse complement strand
GGACAGGATCCTCTCCCCCTTTTGCAAAGGGTTGGCATCTCAGCAAGCGCCAGGCAATCAAAAGGATCCCTTTCATCGGGCCGTGCATCTCCAAGGCTTCCAAGGCATAGCGACTGCAACTTGGGTGGAATCGGCAGGTCCTGGGTTTCCAGGGGGAGATCAGGCCTCTGTATAGGTGGATCGGTATTCTCAGGAGCGTGGACAATAGCCGTCCTGGAGAAAGGGTCCTGGGAGAAAGGGTCCTGGGAGAAAGGGTCTCCTTTGGGATTTGCCCTGGAAGAGATTTCACTGAAGGGCCTTTCTCTTTTCGAGCTTCTCTGTGCATCAATGCCTCCGCTTCCTCCTGGAATTCTGTCTGCCCCTTCGTTTGGGCCGTTTGGCCTTCTGGGTGGCCTTTTCCACAAGGAGGGGAAACTCTTGCATCAGTTCCTTCAGGGGGTACTTACCTTCGGTGTGCATGGGGATGACGACGATGTCCACACTGCCCGCCCTGGCCTCGATTTCCCAACGGAGGAGGCGGAAGGATTCGCGGATCATGCGCTTGATACGGTTTCGCCGAACCGCTTTGCCATTTTTTTTGCTGACGGAGAGGCCCAGGCGGGCGTGGGGGAGGCGGTTGGGGACTGCAAGCACCTGGAGATGCTTTCCCCTCGCCCGGCCTGCGAGGCGGTACACTCTTTGGAACTCATAGCCTTTTCGGATGTGATGTTCACGAAGGAAACGGAATCCTCTTGGAGCATTCATTTGGGACTCTATCCTACCCACCATTGTTTATGACCTCGAGAGGATGATGATGGAGAACACATACGACGCACCCCAAATCCATGGTTCTTTACCCGGGCCGAAAGCTGCCGAAGTCCTTGCCGATGATACGCGCTTTGTTTCTCCTTCTTATACCAGGGATTATCCCTTGGTTGCGGAGCGGGGGAGGGGCGTGTGGGTCGAAGACATCGATGGCAATGTGTTTTTGGATATGGCTGCGGGAATCGCAGTCACTGCCACAGGACATTGTCATCCGGAGGTCGTTGCGGCCATTCAGGACCAAGCGAACAAGTTGATCCATCTTTCCGGGACCGATTTTTATTACAAGCCTCAGGCGGATTTGGCAAAGCGCCTTTCGGAGTTGAGCCCGGGAGGGGACAAAAAGGTTTTCTTTGGGAACTCTGGGGCAGAGGCGGTGGAGAGTGCTTTCAAGTTGGCCCGTTGGCACACGAAGAGGCAGTGCGTGATTGCCTTCCAAGGGGCTTTCCATGGGAGGACAATGGGAGCTCTTTCTCTTTGTGCGAGCAAGCCTGTTCAAAAGGAACACTTTTTCCCAATGGTTCCGGGAGTCTTCCATGTGCCCTATGGAGACATGGAGGCGATCCAGAGGCTCCTTTCCCATCAACTCCCGGCTTCGGAACTGGCCGCAGTGTTTGTCGAGGCGATTCAAGGAGAGGGGGGCTATCGGATCCCTGATCCTGGTTTCCTTCCCGCGATCCGTGAACTCTGTGATCGGACCGGGGCGATGATGGTCTGTGATGAAGTGCAGGCAGGAATGGGGCGGACCGGCAAATTGTTTGCTTATGAATACGATGGTGTGGAACCGGATTTCGTGACAACGGCCAAAGGGATTGCTTCGGGGATGCCGCTGGGAGCCATGATTGCCAGGGCCGAGTTGATGGATTGGGTGCCCGGTTCACATGCTTCAACCTTTGGGGGGAATCCGGTTTCTTGCCGGGCTGCCCTTGCGACCTTGGACCTGCTTGAGGGGGGCTTGATTGAGAACGCCAGGACTGTGGGCTCTTATCTCAAGGGGCGTCTGGAAGAGGTCTGCAAGGGGAAACGGGGTATCGTTGAAGTTCGGGGGCGTGGACTGATGATCGCTGTGGAGACCGAAAGCGGGGATATGCGGAACGAGATCGTGCATCGTGCTTTTGAGAAAGGGATGCTGATTTTGGGCTGTGGGACGAACTCCGTAAGGTTCTCTCCTGCACTTGTCCTGAGTGAGAAGGAGGCGGACCTTGCCGCCCGTATCTTTGGGGAGTGTCTTTAATCCAGGGCGAAGATTCATTGCCCAGAAACTTGGCTCAGATTCTTCCTCCAAATCCATTGCGAAGGTCGGGAGGGGGTTGAATGCCTGAACTCTTCTTTGGGAACTTTTCGGGTTTTATAGATCCATCGGGTTGACCTTGTTGGGGTCTATGCCCAAGGCTTCGAGGGCTTCTGGAAGGCGCTCGGGAGGGAGTTTTCCTGCTTGGACCAGTGCTTCAATGCTGGCCAGCACGATATTTTCGGCATCCACTTCAAAATATCTACGTAAATTTTCTCGTGTGTCGCTGAGCCCAAACCCATCTGTTCCCAAGACATGATAAGGTCCCGGAATCCAACGGTTCACCATCTCTGGGACCATCTTCATAAAGTCTGACGCGGCGATAAAGGGACCTTCAATTCCACTGAGAAGGGTCGAGATATAGGGGATCCTCTTCGGTTCCATCGGGTGAAAACGGTTCCAATGCTCGCAGGCGAGGGCGTCCTTCCGGAGGTTCTGGTAGCTTGTGACGCTCCAGAGATCAGCACTGATTCCGAACTGCTTGTCGAGAATTCCGGCTGCCCTTCGAACCTCGTTCATGATGGAACCGGATCCAAAGAGTTGGATCTTCGTTTTGTGTTTTTTGGGCGCGACCCGGAACCGATACATGCCCTTGAGGATTCCCTCCTCGACTCCATTCGGCATCTTGGGCATGGGATAGTTTTCATTCTGGAGAGTCAGGTAGTAGTAGATATCTTCTTCTTGATCCACCATGCGACGCAGGCCCTCACGGATAATCAAAGCGATTTCGTAGGCAAAGGCTGGATCGTAGGCCTGGATGTTGGGGATGGTGGCAGCGAGGACATGACTATGTCCATCGCAATGCTGGAGACCTTCACCCGCAAGTGTTGTACGCCCTGCAGTGGCTCCAAGGAGAAAGCCCCGCCCCCTGAGGTCTCCAAAAGCCCAAGCTTGGTCACCGGTGCGTTGAAAGCCGAACATGGAGTAGAAGGTGTAAAAAGGAATCGTCTGGACTCCGTGGGTGGCATAGGCCGTTCCGGCCGCAGTAAAGGAGGCCATGGCACCAGCCTCAGTGATCCCCTCCTCGAGAACCTGGCCATCAGCGGCTTCGCGGTAATAGAGCAGGAGTCCCGCGTCTACCGGTTCATAGAGTTGTCCTTGGGTCGCATAGATTCCTACCATCCGAAAAAACGGGTCCATGCCGAAGGTGCGCGCCTCATCGGGAATGATGGGGACCACGAACTTTCCGAATGCCTTGTCGCGGACCAGTTTCATGAGCAGGCGTACAAAAGCAATGGTTGTGGACACTCCATCTCCGGATGTGGTCCCCTCAAGGAACTCTTCATAGAGATCCGTTTTGGGAAGAGGTGGTTTGCTGACGATCGATTTGGTGCGGGAGGGGACAGGACCTCCGAGAGCTGCACGGCGCTCTCTGAGATATTGAATTTCGGGAGAATGTTCGCCCGGATGGTAGAACGGAGGGTTGTCGAGCCGGCTGTCCGGGATGGGGAGTTGCAGGCGATCCCGAAAGCGCTGAAGCTCCTTGAACTTCATTTTTTTCATCGAGTGGGTGACGTTTTTGGCTTCAAACCCATCCCCGAGAGACCAACCCTTTACGGTGTGTGCGAGGATAACGGTTGGAGCCCCATTGGGGGTGCAAGCCTTTTTGTAGGCCGCAAATAGTTTGTGGCTGTCATGGCCTCCCCGGCGGAGTTGTTCCAGTTCTTGGTCTGTAAGATCGGAGACGAGTTCGACAAGGGAGGGGTCAAGTCCGAACAGTTCTTTACGGATTTCCGTTCCCGAGAGGGTGGCGAACTTTTGCCAATGCCCATCCTTGAGTTCATTGAAGACCCGCCGGAGAGTCCCCGATCGATCTTTGGCAAGGAGGGGATCCCAGCCGCGTCCCCAGAGAACCTTGATGACGTTCCAGCCGACTCCTCTGAAAACCGCTTCCAACTCTTGGACGATCTTCCCATTCCCCCGAACAGGTCCATCAAGGCGCTGCAGGTTGCAGTTGATGACGAAAACGAGGTTATCCAAGCCCTCGCGTCCCGCGACCGAAATGGCTCCGAGGGATTCGGGTTCGTCAGTTTCGCCGTCCCCGAGAAAAGCCCAGACCCTGGACTTGGAAGTATCAGCGAGACCTCTCGCGTGAAGATAGCGGTTGAAACGGGCCTGGTAGATGGCCGAGATAGGCCCAAGACCCATGGAAACGGTGGGAAATTCCCAATAATCCGGCATGAGCCTGGGATGGGGATAGGAGCTAAGGCCTTTTTTGGGCGGAGCTTCTCTTCGAAAGTGGTCCAGGAGATCTTCACTGAGCTGTCCTTCAAGGTAGGAGCGAGCATAGATTCCTGGGGCTGCATGTCCTTGGAAATAGATTTGATCCCCGCTTCGATCCTCTCCCCTTCCCCGAAAAAAGTGGTTGAAGCCAACCTCGTAAAGGAGGGAGGCAGAAGCATAGGAGGAAAGATGCCCTCCGAGCCCCTCAAAGCGAGTATTGGCCCGGTGAACCATGACCATGGCATTCCATCGGATGATTCTCCTGAGGCGCACTTCCAGGTCCTCATTTCCTGGATATGGAGGCTCCTCTGTCACGGGGATTGTGTTTACATAATCCGTGACCAGTGGGCCATCGGGGATCGCTTGAAGCCTTCGGCCTTCTTCCAAAAGGGCGGAGAGTAGAAAGGAGCCCCGTCCGCGACCCCGCTGCTGAACCACTTCATCGAAGGACTGAATCCATTCTTTGGTTTCAATTGGGTCAATGTCATTTGTGTTCTTCACGAATCCTCTCTCTCTTCCCAGCGACTATTGGAACTGAAAATCCTCGCGCCTTGGGAATGATTTTCAACATTTGCCTGAGATCCTTCTCCGAACCCTCTCCCCTGGAGAGATGTCAATTTGCCGGTTCTGAAGGCCGATAATGAAAAGATGGAATCCAAACCTGAGCTGCTGGCTGCTCGTATCCACCGGCGCATCGAGCTGGTATCCCTGATTGGAAGGAATCTGGCCTATCTTTTTTTCTTTTGGCGGGCGGGAAAGGATGAGGTCTTTTCTTGGCTTCTCCTGGGATATGTTTTCGGAGATCTCTGTGCCGAAGGTCTCCACATTCTTTCCAAGGCGGATCAGGAGGGGATGGAAAGCCTGAAGCATGTCTTGGGTTATGGGATCTTCATCGCCTTTGCCGCCTGGTGGAACGGGGGGCTTGCCCTCCCTCCCGAACCCGTAGGACGGGGGGTTGTGATGCTGACCTTTGTTGCGGTTTTTGTTGCCAAAGCGAGTTTCCGGAAGATGGCTCAGTAAAGGAAGGCTATTTCCCCGGTTTCCCTCTGGCATCCAAACCCGCCTTTTTCCAGGCAAGGACGCCTCCCTTTAGTAGCCAATAATCCTTGACACCATGCTGTTCGAGATAGAACTGAAGCCATTTCACCTGCTTTCCCGAGGTGTCAAAGATCAAAAGCTTGTTCTTACGGATTCGGTTTTTCTTTAAGGCTTGAACAAATCTGTCCATGTTGAGCTTGGCAACCCTTGGAAGCCGAAGGGGGAATTCGGCCCGTTCCTTGCGATCTCGAAGGTCATAAATTTTGTAACCCTGGTTGGAAAAAACTTTTTTTGCAAAACCTTGAGGGCTGAGGCTGACATGCTCAAGCTCCTTTCGGTTTGCGATTTTCTCAAGGGTTTTTTTGTCCATGGGCTTTCCGAAGAAAAGGACGGTTTCGGGGTGTGCCTGTGTCCAGTGAAACACGCCGGAATCATAGACAAAGAAGTTCTTCCATCCCCAGATCCGGGCCTTTTCTCCGGCTTTGTAACTCTTTTGGCAGGTGGTTCCATTGCAATAGAAGACGATGGGAGCCGATCCCCTGGGGCCTCGGATTTTCTTGAGATCCTTTTTCTTCATTTTCCCCACGGGCAGATTGATGGCCCCTTTGATGTGGATGACCTCGTATTCGATATGATTTCTCGCATCGATGATGATGGCCCTGGAAAGGAGTGCTTCAAACTCCTTGGTTCCGATATAGGGGAGTTTTGGAAAGCGGGGCCGATTGGGGAAGCTGAGTTTCTTTTTTGGAAGCGGTTTTTGGGCCTTGAGCTGGCAAAAAGTGGGGAAGCAACTTCCAATCGTTAGAACAACAAATGCTAGGATGTGTTTCATTGCGATACCTAAACAAAAAGAAAAAGGGAAAGGTGATGAATCGCTTATGAATTTTGGGGAGTTTGGTTGGCGAATTCTTCGAGCTCATCCAAGAGCCTGAACAGATTGCGCGTTAAGTCCAAAAATCTTCCATAGAGCTGAATGGCTCCGGACTTGTCCAAGTCCTTCATTTTTTGTGCGATAGCCCGGGCGGTTTCATGGACCTTTTCATGCCATTCATTGATTTCCTGGAAAACGGGATGCGAACCGTACTCTTGGGTCCCTGGACCGAAGTACCACTTTCCAAAGGCGCAGTCCCGATGGCTTGCGATTTCGGCGGGGTTCAAGGCGAGGTTGCCTTCGATCAATTCACCTAATCTTGCTTTCCAAATATTGTGAGCGGCTTTAATCGGGGCGGCATCAAAGTGCTTGTTGTCCAAATGGAAGTTCCCGACATTCTTTTGGAGATGTTCACTGATGGATGAGAGGGTCAAACCGACAGTTTGTGTGGACTTAGCGCCTTTCATGAATTCTCTGGCTGCTTGATCGACCCGAGTAATGGATTGGGCGATTTCCTTGCCCGCTTCTGCTGATTCTTTCACACTGTAGTCCACTGCTTCGATCGCTTGAGAGGTCAGGGCGATTTGATCACCGATTTCCAAGGTTTTTCTCTGCTGGTTTTCTACGGAAACGCCGATGGCTTGGGACACTTGGTTGATTTGACCGATCACCTCGTCGAATTGTTGGATTCCCTCTGTGACTTGGTTCGTTGAGTGTTGAATATGTTCGATTCTCTCGCGAATGCTTTCTGCGGCTGTGGAAGATTCCTTGGCCAGTTCTTTGACTTCGTTCGCAACGACGGCAAATCCTTTTCCTGCATCTCCAGCCCGAGCTGCTTCAATGGTGGCATTGAGTGCAAGCAGATTGGTCTGTTCGGAGAGCTCTTGAATTAGATCGATGACCTTGCCGATTTCATCGGCAGCCCGCCCAAGCTCCAAAATGCGGCGATTGCTCTCCGAGGCCAAAGTGGCTGCTTGGGAGGCAACATGGGAGGCGTTGTCTGCGTTGTTTCGAATCTCTTCTGTGTTTTGAGTGATTTCAGCTGTTGCGCTTTGGATGGCTCTTGAACGATCTGCTGCATCCGCAGTCGCATTGGCCATTTGACTGAGATTGACTGAAAGTTCTTCGGCCGCCGCTGCGACGGATGAGGATTTATGGGTCGTGTCATCTGCGTTGGAGGAGAGCAGCTTGGATGTCGCTGAAAGGTCCGCAGACGCTTCGGCTAGGCTGTTTGTTCCATCTTTAATACCAAGAAGAACATCTCGCAAAGTCCCGATCGTGCGATTGAAAGCTTTGGCGAGCTCTGAAAATTCATCCTTGCCCTGGACGGGCAGTTCAAGGTTTAACTCCCCTTCTTCGACCTGTTGTAGGGCTTTACGGAATTGGGTGATGGGGCGACTGATGTACAAAGTCAAGATTCCTAAGAGGACCAGACAAAGGAGAGTCCAGGTGATGGCCGTTTTTGTTTGGGACGACCGGAGACGGTTCATGCTGGCAAAGATGATTTGTGAGGGAACCTGGGCTTGCAGTTTCCAGGATGGGAGTCCTTTCTGAATCGTGACAGCAAGAGCTTTTTGTTCCAGTTCTTCCTTTTTGGAATGAGCGTTTCTCCAATCGGTCGTTCCTCTCTTGGTTTGAAGGCCCTTGCCTGCGATCAACCTTCCCTGGGGGTCGGTGAGGGTTATTTGGAGGTTTCCTTCAAAGGCCTTTTGTCGGTCCATGCTTTGTTGTAGGCCCCCAAAGCTGAAATCGGATCCAACAATTCCCAAGACTTTGCCTTCCATTTGGATAGGAAAGGCAAGTGTAACCAAGAATCGGGATCCTTCTTCTTCATCCTTTTCTATGCGTGGATATCCCAAATAGGCTTTGTTGCCGGCAAGGAGCTGGGCAAAAAAAGGAAACTTCCGACCGTCATCGACCCCTTTGAATCCCCCTAGTTTCAAGGTTCCGTCTTTTCTGCGAACCCAAAAGGTGGCAAAGCGACCCTTGGTTCCAGCTCCAGGTTTCCCTTCGAATAACCCATCCAGTTCGTCGAAGGCGTCTTCTTTCCAGATGGTGAATAGGCTGGTTGCGTGGGGGAGGGTTTCAAGTGATGCACGCAGAAGGGAGATGGCCGATTCGCGATCCAACTCAAAATTATTCGAAGTATCGATGGCCGTTTCCATCGTTTTTTGAAGAGTATGGAGAACCGCTTTTATGCTTTCTACTTCTTTGCCTAGGAGAGCGGCTTGCCCTTCAAGAACTTGCGCTAATTGTGCTTCGGCTTGCACCTTGGCATTTTTTTCAAGGGTCGAAGTCCTGCCCCGGATCAGGACTGTCGCCAACAGGAAGAGACAGAAGCCCGAAGAGGCAAGAATCTTGAACTTAAATGATTTTAATGTCGCCATTGTTGCGGGTCCACGAGTTGTTCCTGGATGAAAAGGAGATCCTGAAGGAGGCATTCTTTGTTGTGGAAATGATTCACAACAAAGGGCTTCTTCTTGTCTCGTTCGACAGGAGGGTTGATGAATCTTTAGACCCGGTGCGCCCAGCCTGGATAGGTTTCGCCGAACCACTCTTCCAATGCTTCAGCTTGTTGACCTTCTTCGATTTTCATTCGCAGGTTTTGCATGAGGGTTTCCAAGAAGGTTAGGTTGTGCAGGCTTTGGAGAATCCCCCCCAGGATCTCCTTGGCAAGGGCGAGGTGGCGGAGGTAGGCGCGGGTGTATCGCTGGCAGGCAGGGCAGGGACAGCCCTCCTGAATGGGGCGGAAATCCTTTTTGTAGATCGCGTTTCGGATTTTGAGGCGGCCCTCGGGAACATAGAGGAGATTGTTGCGGCCATGGCGTGTGGGGGAAACGCAGTCAAACATATCGATGCCCTTGAGGACTGCCTGGAAGAGGTCATCGGGATCTCCGATTCCCATGAGATACCGGATTTTCTCCTCCGGAAGATAAGGGGTGGTTGCTTGGACCACTCGATACATTTCCGGTTTGGGTTCTCCGACCGAGACTCCCCCGATGGCCAGGCCGTCAAAGGGAAGCTGGGTGATCTGCTCCGCGCATTCCTTGCGAAGGTCCGTGAAAATTCCGCCCTGCACAATGCCGAAGACCGCTTGGCCTCGGGAAGCGCCGCCCATTTTTTGGTGTTCCTCTGCTGCCTGTTTCGCCCAAAGGATGGTGCGGCGGGTGGCCTCAAGGACTTGCTTTCGGGGGGCCCCTGCGGGGGGGCATTCGTCCAGGACCATTGCGATATCCGAGCCGAGGTCACGTTGGATGCGGAGGGTTTCACGCGGGTCAAGGAATAAGGCTTTTCCGCTCTGAGAGCCCGCGAAATAAACCCCTGAATCATCCACGCGGCGAAGGCCTTCGAGGGAGAAAACCTGGAACCCGCCCGAGTCCGTCAGGATTGGGCCTTCCCAGTCCATGAAGCTGTGGAGGCCGCCCGCTTCTTGAATGATCCCTTCCCCGGGACGGAGAGCGAGATGGTAGGTGTTGGCCAGGATGAGTTCAGCCCCCGTTTCTCGAACCTGTGTGGGGAGAAGGCCTTTTACGGAGGCCAGGGTCCCGACGGGGGCGAAGCAGGGGGTTTGGAAACTTCCATGAGGAGTTTGATAGAGGCCCCGCCTGGGGCCGGTTCTGCTTCCTCGCAATAATTGAAATCCGATCGAGTCCGTTTCGTTGATCTTGTTGCCGTTGGAGCCTTCCATTCGTTTCCTGTTGCATGCTTCAATCTTGGTGGTTTCATTCCTTTAACGATCTTATGAAACCCCCGGGCTAATTGGGCTTGTGGAGTTTGGCGCGTGGAAAATAGAAAGAAAGGATCTCTTCTGCGCTTCTGCCCAGTCGTGCAAGGCCGCGTGCCCCCCATTGGCAGAGGCCGACTCCGTGCCCAAATCCGCGTCCCCGAAGAAGGAATGCCCCCTTTTGATACCGTTGTTCTGTGATCCAAAGAGAAGGAAGAGAGCCTATCTTCCGAAGGAGGCTTGCGGGGAAGGGGGCGGAAACTCTTCCACCTCCTCGAATCCGAAGGCGCTCCCAATCCCCTCGTGGGGACCTCAGAAGGACATCGATGATTGGGGCATTGCCACGGACGGCAATCCCTGCGTTTTGAAAGGTTTTTTTGGGGATCTTCCGGGTCCAGCGATAGCGCGGACTGTCCTTGCAATAGGTGCAGACAACGGGGGGAAGGGCGAATCTCGGAACATCCCGGAACCTAAGGTATCCGTCTCGGGTTCTCCCTCCGCAGGTGGAGTGGTAGTAAGCCCGAAGAGGTGCTCTTTTATATATAAGGATTTGGCCCAGAGTGCTGCGGATCGCTTTCAGGATCCTGGGTTCTTCGGAGACTTCAAAAAAGACTTGGCTGCGATCGTCTCCAAAGAGATCGAAACTCTTGGAACCCGAGCGCAGGATACATGTGCGCGCATAAGAACGAGCGGCCACGGCCTGGGCCTTGAGGGCTTCGAGAGGGAAGTGAGCGCCCATTTCTTTTTGGAGGACGCCGCTCAGGTACAGCTCCATGTTGATGTTCAGGGTGGGGAGCCAGGATTTGTTTCGGCGAAGTAAGTGCAATTCCCCAAAGAGGCGCCGGGCTTTCCCCTGCTTTCCCAGGGAAATGCGGGCGGGGCCTTTCCAGCGGAGTCTCAATGAGGTTAGGGGGAGCCGGTGCTCCTGACCCCTGTTTTTGATCAGGAGGAGAGGTTCGCGGTTTTGGCCAGGGAAAGTCTCTTCTTGGATTTCCACCCCATCCTTGCCTGGTTGTAAAGATTGGTGAAGGACGTCGATCCAGATTTTCGGCCCTTCAAAGAGCAGGCGATGAATTCCTCTACTGAGACGAACACGGATTTCGCTCTGTTCCGCGGCCTGGACCTTAGGTTTCATAAAAAACGAGATCCCGCGGGCAAGCAGAAGGAGGAATAAGGCGAGACCCAGGGCGATCCCGATCCTGAAGCTCAAGATTTTCTTTCTTTGTCCCGAGCCCTCCCCATGGAGGATTTGGCGAAGGATTTCCGCTGGAAGCCTCAGAACTCAAACTCCTCTTGGGGGCTCTCATCTTCCGTCGAGAACAAAGTCCGAAGAGAGTCGGGAAATGGTTTCCCCAGATGCTTATAGGCGCGTTGGGTTGCAACCCGTCCCCGAGGGGTCCGACTCAAAAAACCCAGGCGGAGGAGAAAGGGCTCATAAACAGTTTCGATGGTCTCGACGTTCTCCCCGATGGCGGCGGCCAGTGTCTTGAGCCCAACGGGGCCTCCACCTCGGGTAATGAGGGCTTCCAAGAGTTCGCGGTCCAGGCGTTCCAACCCAAAGCCATCAATCCCGAGGGCTTGGAGTCCCTCCTGGGCTCTGGGGAGGTTGATCCGGGTTTCTCCGCTGACTTGTGCTCGGTCCCGAATCCGCCGGAGAAGCCGGAGGGCGATTCGGGGTGTCCCGCGGGAACGCATAGCAAGCTCGGTCGCGGCTTCTTCCGCCAGGCCAATGCCGAGAGACTGGGAAGCCCGGTGTAGGATCGAGACCAGATCGTGCACGGGGTAGGGGGTGAGGCGTTCGACCATGCCAAAACGGCTGCGAAAGGGGGCTGCAAGCATCCCCTCGCGCGTGGTCGCTCCCACAAGGGTAAAAGGTTGCAGGCTGAGTCTGAGACAGCGGGCCGAAGGGCCCTGGTCGATGGTGATGTCGATCGCATGGTCCTCCATGGCCGAATAAAGGAATTCTTCGACACTCCGGGGGAGGCGGTGGATTTCATCGACAAAAAGGATGTCACCCCTTCCAAGGCGGGTGAGTGTTCCTACGAGATCCTTGGGGCTTGCCAGGGCGGGACCGGAGGTGACAAAGATCTCGCTCTCCATTTCCCGGGCCAGGAGCCAGGCAAGGGTGGTTTTCCCCAGGCCCGGGGGGCCGCAGAAGAGAAGGTGGTCCAGGGGCTCTCCCCTCTCGCGGGCAGCTTGGATGGTGATCTTGAGGTTGGCCACAAGGCTCCCTTGCCCCGTGAATTCCTCCAAGCTGTTGGGGCGCAGGGCGCGATCGAGTTCGGGTTCCCCCTCGAGGGCTGATTCAGGTGGGTGGCGTTCCTTCTCCATGGGCGCATGATACGCAAAGGAGGGGCCGTTCCCAAAGCTCCTCCTTAGGGGCTTTTTCTCGGGCCGCCTGTGCGCTAGCGCACAAGAAGAGGTTTCCAGCGCACCAAAGGGGGGGATGAAAGGCAAGGTGTGGGATTGTAGTGGAGGAAGGAAAGGGTTGCTTTCTTTCCAAGTCCTTGGCTTTGCATGGGTTATACTTTCGGGGAGCAAAGTGTGCTCCATGGCATGGGCCTTGCGAATCAAGAAGGAGGAGAAACTTTGCTCCTCTTCCCCCTAGTCGGGTTTCCTCGGGCTTTTACCGGGATGCCCTGTTATGGTTTTTACCACTTTGCCCCAGTTGGAGTTGTCTTCGTGCCACACGAAGCTGGCTCTCTATTTGATGGTCTTTTGGTTTGTATTCCCGCAGTTTTGGAGGCCTTGGTTTTGGGCCTTTGAGGGATCTGGCGGGCTTTTCCAGAAGGAAAAAGGAAGACAATGAAAGGATTACCTAACGGTTGGAGTTCTGCATCCTCGAAGGTGGGAACCCTCTTGCTGGGAAGTCTTCTCGGAATCGCAATTCTTGGTCTCCCCGCATGCAGCGGAGGCCAAAAAGGCGACCCGAATAACCGTGGCCCCTTCACCCTGGGCTTGGCTACCACTGGGTCTGGGCAGATTTATCCCTACCGGATTACAAAGTTGGATTCCAAGGGGCGGGCAACCACTGAGATCATCAATATCACAAAGATGGATGACCTTCGTGATAATGTGAAGGGCAGCAACAGGGTTCTCCCTGTAGCCACTTGGTCGACGACGGCCACCCTTCCCAATGGCAACCCGGGGAATCAATATTTACTCCTGAGTTTCAGCCATGACTTGGATCCAAGCTCCATCCTTTCATCGGACCAAGCAGACCAAGGCAATTCGGGTCTCAAGGGGTCGATCCAGGTTTTGAGTTATGATCCGGCCACCGAAGCGACAAGCATGGTCAAGGGCCGGGCTTTTGTGGGTGGATTCACCTATTATGACGATCTCTCCACCCCGGGATTGGATCTAACCCTCGTTCGGGCCGTAAAGGCGGATAAAGACGGAAATGTCAGCGTTTTGGACAGCCGTGCGACCGGCTTTCCCATGGGATTTACCCAAGACGAAGATTTGGTGAATAAGAAGGCTTTTGTTTTTGTCCCTGACAGTGACGGAGATCTCTCCACCTTCGAAACCTTTCCTGCGGGCAAGGTCATCCAAATCAAAGTGACTTCCGCTACCTTGGACTACCGAGGCAAGCCCCTGACTCTCGAAGTCAACACTGCGACAACGGTTGGGGCGGACAGCATTGCTCCTGAGGTCTTAGGGGTGAAAAAAGGAAAACCTGAGATCAGCCCGGGGGGGGGGCAGGTGGATGTGGATCCTACGACAACGATTTCAGTCAAATTCTCGAAGCCGGTTCATCCTGCTGATGTTGGAACCTTCTTTTCCACGACCAATAAAGTACCTGCCTCGAAGGGGATCACCATCAACATGACCCAAGCCAATACGGTCAGTCCCGTGATCTACTATGCGGATCCCCTGACTCCCGGGAACCTGATGGATTACACCATCAAGCCTGCCTATATCCTTCCTGACCTTCTCCCATTCACAATTCTCGTGAACAATACGATCAATGGGTTGAACTCCGTTGCGGTTGGAACCACTGCTTCTACCACTTTTTCCACGGGTGAGGGGCCAGGATTTGTCAATGCACCCGTGGCTCCCCAAGCGATTTATGTGGGTCGCGGAGGCTCCAGCACGGGTGTCTCCATCATTGATTTGAATGGTTTTGGACAGGGGACAGGCGATCCCGCCACCTCCCATTTCCCCAAAAATCCCAATGTGGGGGCTCCAGGAGTTATACCGAACTTAGTCCCAGGTAAAACGAAGTTGGACGGCGGAGGGGAAGGGGCTTTGACTTTGACGAAATCGTCGCGACTCAAAGACCTCTTGATCGACTCGGGATTGGTGAGTGAGGTTGGGGATATCCAGTTGGGGCAACCCTTGGACAAGATCTTCAACAACGAAAATATCAATCCCTTCGCGACAAGGGCAAACCAAGTGAATCCCTTTACTCGGTCGCCGCAGAATGCATGGGGCAACTCGATCAGTGTTGCTCCCCATCCAAATCCTCCGAAGCTTAGATTCCCCCCTCCCAACCCTGCCAGAGCGATTTTTGGAGAAGAGCCTACCGTTGCCAACTTGGGGGGACCCGGTTGCCAGGTGCAGGGACCGACGAACCGCCTTCTGAAGGGGAACCCTTTTTCGGATGGGCCTGACAAGGGGGTTTTTCATACGAATTTCCAAGGATCTTTCTTTGGTCCCAACCCCGCACCGGGAAGTCCCCAACCTCCCATACTCTTCTGTGCTTATGCGTGCCGGCAGCAAATCGGGCACTTCCTGTATGTCTTGGATCGTGGGAAGAGGCGGATCCTGGTCCTCAACAGCAATCGGATGACACTCATCGAAACGATTCCAGTTCCTGATCCCGTGTCCATGGCCGTTTCTCCTAACTTAAAGCGTCTCGCCATCAGTAACTTCTCGGCGAACTCCGTTACTTTCGTGGATATTGATCCAGGATCTCGTACCTTCCACCAAATCGTTCATGAGGAAAAGGTGGGGCGTGGCCCAACCGGCTTGGCCTGGCAACCGGAGGGAGAGGATCTCTTGGTTTGCAACTCCCTCGGGGATTCGCTTTCCATTATTAATGGATCGGATCTTAAATTGCGAAAGTCTGTCATCGGGCAAATGAATGGACCTATGGAAGTCTCGGTGTCGATCCGTCAGGTGGGAGTGGGATTCAATTCGGGAATCTACTTTGCCTTTGTTCTCAACCGAGATGGGCGGGTTTCTGTCTATGAGTCTGGTCCCGATGGGATCAACGGAGTGGGCTTTGATCAGATAATCGGAGTGCCGGAGCAAGCCAATTTCCGAAATGCTACTACCTTGCAGCCCGATCCCCGCTCTGCGGTTTCGGCATGTTGGGTCGCCCATCAAGATAGTCAGGGGAATGCGCGGATTTCCCACCTGGAGTTGACCTCCAGCCCCACGGGTCCTCAGCCTATCGATGCCAGTTCAGGGGGCTTTACACTCCCTCCCACCTTCCGTCAAAAAGTATGGACGATTACCAGCTCCCTTGGGAATCCAGATCAGGAAAAACAAAAGCTGAACGGGAAAGACATCGTCGACATTGCGATGGATGACATGAATAACTTTGGTGCTTATCCCGATGCGCAGAGTACTTTTGTTTCCAACTTGGTCTATGCAGACCATTCGGGTAAGGGGCATTTTAAAAACATTAACGGACAATTGGTTCCGGCTGTGACACCTCGCTTTATGTTTGTGGGGCTTGGGGACAGTGGACGAGTAGACGTCATCGAAATCGATTCAGGCAATGTGGTTCGAAGCATTCCTGTTTCCGGCGTCCGAGTCTTGGCCAGTTATTGGAGACAGTAGGGGTGAAAGGGTTGTGGAATGGGTCTGCTGGCCGCGGACCTTTTCACGGCGATTCCGCCGAAAGCCGTTCTCCTTTTAGAGGTAAGGTAATGACAAAGAACGTATTGATACAGACACTTGGGCTCCTTGCGGCTCTCAGCGTGAGTTCTTGCGGTGGTGGCGGACCCGGAGGCCCGGGGAATCAAGGACCCTTTGAGGTTACCTTGGCTTCGACCGGGTTGGGGCAACTCTATCCCTACCGCATCGCCCAACTCGATGATTTCAAACAACCTTCGACCAAGATTGTCAATATTACTTCACCCCAAGTCTTGAAAGACAATCAGACTCAGGTCAACAAGGTGCTGCCTGTGGCAACATGGGAATCCACCGCTCGGTTACCGAATGGAAGTGCGGGGAATCAGTTCCTTTTGATCCGCTTCAGCCATTACCTCAAGATCGAATCCATTCTCTCCGATCGTGCTGCAGATCAAATCAATTCAGGCCTGACAGGGGCCATCCAGGTTGTTCAATACGATCCGATCACGGAGGAACAGAAAATTGTCAAGGGCCGGGCCTTCATTAATGGGAAGACCTACTATGACAATCTCTCAACTCCCGGTTTTGACCTTGTCCTAACCAAAGCTGTTGAGGCAAAGAATGGGGTGAATACGGTTGTGGATAGCCGTGCCTCAGGATTCCCGGCAGGCTTTAACAACGATACGGATCTTCTTGGGAAGGACAGTTTTGTTTTTATTCCCGATGCGGATGGAGACTTGGATACTTTTGAAACCTTTCCCACGGGGAAGGTGATTCGCGTTCAAATTTCCTCCTCTGTTTTGGATATCCGTGGAAAGCCTTTGACCAAGGAAGTCCTCACAGCCAGCGTTGTCGGGACGGATTCCATTGTCCCTCAGGTTCTTGGGTTTACCAAGGTGAACACAAACCAGGTTTCGATCAGTCCCGGAAACGGGGAAAAGGGTGTCGATCCACTTACGAGCATTGAGGTAAGCTTTTCGAAGCCCATGAATCCAAGGGATGTGGGAGAATTCTTCTCGACAACCGATAAGACTCCGCGCACGGGGAGTATCTCCCTTTTCCTTTCCATCAATGGGGTGAACGCCCCCGTTCTCTACTATGCGGATCCCAAGACTTCGGGTGACCTAACGACTTATGTGATTCGGCCTGCCTTCCAGCTCTTGGGTAAAACTTTAACGACCATTAAGGCCAACAACACCTGCCATGATCTCACAGGCCTCCTATTGGGGACCACGGTCACGACCAACTTTACCACCGGGGATGGGCCTGGGCTTGTCAACGCTCCCGTAGCTCCCGAAGCCATTTATGTGGGGAGGGCGAATGGAGATCAGGTTGGTGTGTCCGTCATCGATATGAATGGTGCGGGCCAAGGGACGGGGGACATCACGAACAGTAATTGGCCTCGGAACCCTAACCGTGGACAACCCGGGGTCTATCCTGCTCTCCAGCCGGGGAAAACGAATCTGGATGCTGGTGGGGAGGGGGCGCTGACTCTCACGAAGACTTCGACTCTCTCCACTCTCCTGCTTGATAAGAACATCGTGAGCAAGGTGGGTGATATCCAGATCGGTCAGCCATTGGACAAACTGTTCAACAATGAAAACATCAACTCCAATGTGAGCCGGACCAACCAGGTCAACCCTGTTACTCTGACAACGCAAAATGCTTGGGGCAATTCCATTACGGTGGCTCCCCACCCCAATCCTCCGAAGCTCCTGATTCCCCCGCCGAACCCCGCTTATGGGATCTTTGGAGAGGAGCCTACCATGACGACCAGCACGGACTTTGCTGGGCAGATTCCGGGCATGAATACCATTGTTCATCCCCCGGTGGGTCCCTGTCCTCGGAGTCCGATCAATCGTTTGACGAAGGGGGATCCCCTGACTACTGATCCTGCGAAGTTTGGGATCTTCGGTGGATATTACAACGGGGTCTTTGTCGGGCCGATCCCTCCACCCGGGAGTCCGCAACCTCCGACGCCATTTTGCCCTTATACCTCACGCCAGCAGATTGGGCATTTTCTCTACGTTTTGGATCGGGGCAAGCGGCAGGTTCTTGCGGTGAACAGCAATCGTTTCACCGTTTTAGAGACCATCAAACTTCCGGATCCTTATTCGATGGCGGTCTCCCCCAACCTCAAACGGCTTGCTGTGACCAACTTTTCTTCAGGGACTGTGACTTTTATTGACATCGATCCCTCTTCTCTGACCTTCCATCAAATTGTTTCAGAAGCCAAGGTGGGCCGAGGTCCTACGGGGATTGCCTGGCAGCCTGAGGGTGAAGATGTTTTGGTGGTGAATTCTTTGGATGATTCCATGACTATTATCGGTGGGGGGGATCTCAAGGTTCGCAAGACGATTTTGAGGGGGATCAACAAGCCGATCGAAGTCGCGGTGACTCCCAGGCAGGGACAGTTTGGCTGGCAAACCGGGATTTATTTTGCTTACATTTTGAACGGAGATGGCTCTGTCGCTGTTTTTGAATCCGGTCCGGATGGAGTGAATGGAATCGGTTTTGACAATGTGATTGGCACACCAGACCAAGCCAAGTTCAGGAATGCAACTGCGATCCAACCGGACATCACTTCCTTGAACTCCGCGATCTGGGTGGCTCATACGGACACCAGCGGATTTGGGGTAGTCTCTCACCTGGAGCTTACGGCAAGCCCTGTCGGCCAGCTTCCGATCGATGCGTCGGGTGGTGGGTTTATTCTTCCTCCGACCTTTCGGCAGCGAGTGTGGACTGTGAATGGATCCTTGGGGGGCGTAAAAAACACGACCAACCGCTTGTCGGGGAATGATCCTGTGGACATCGCTTTTGATGATATCTACAACCTTGGGGCTCTTCCTGATCTCCAGAGTACCTTTGTCAGCAACTTGACCTATGCGGATCATTCCGGGAAGGGGATGATTAAAGCTGGAGGTGCGATCAGCTCGACACCACGCTACCTCCTGGTTGCACTGGGTGATGTGGGCAAGGTGGATGTCCTTGAGCTGGATACCGGACAGGTTTTGGCCAGGATTGCTGTCCCTGGAGTTACAAGCCTGTGCCACTATTGGAGACAGTAGGGTTCCTGGTAGGGGAAGGGTGAGACCAACGAGGTTGAAGCCTTCCCCTTCGGAAGCCGCCTCTTTGGAGGGAAGCTCTTTGGAGGGTCCGAAGGACTTGGGGATGCAGCCCGAGGGGAGGGAGGTCCGCAAGATGTTCGCGGAGGTCGCTCCCCGCTATGATTTTTTGAATCATACGCTGAGCGGCGGGGTAGATGCGCTATGGAGGCGAAAAACCGTTGCAGTTGCTTTAGAGGGCATGGCTTTAGATGGCATGCCTTTGGAGGGAATGGGAGATAAAGCCTCAGCTCTTCGAGTCCTGGATGTTTGCTCCGGAACCGGGGACCTCGCTTTTTCCTTTGCTCGAGCTGGTTGCCGGGTTTTTGGGGGGGATTTTTGCTTTGAGATGTTGGAACGGGGGGAAAACAAGCGTGGGATGCGAAAGGGGGGGGAGCGGGTTCGCTTTTTTGCTGCGGATGCCCAAAGACTACCCTTTGCCCCGGATACCTTTGATTGCGCTACGGTGGCGTTTGGAATCCGAAATGTTCAAGACCCCGTCCAGGGGCTGAGGGATATGGCCCGAGTCGTTCGGCCGGGAGGCAAGGTCCTCGTTTTGGAGTTTTCCAAGCCAAGGACTCCGGTCCTGGGTCCTCTCTATCTTTGGTACTTTCGAAAGATTTTGCCCAAAATTGGAGCCCTACTCTCTCCAAGGTCGAGGGGGAGCGATGCTTACAAATACCTGCCTGAGAGTGTGATGAAGTTTCCCGAAAGAGAAGCTTTTATTGCTCTGATGGGGGAAGCAGGTTTGGAGAGAAGCCGTTTCAAGCTCCTGAGTTTTGGGATCGCCTGTCTATACTGGGGTTTTGTTCCAGAAAGCAAGTAGGGGTGAAGCAGTGGGGACGGGACGCCGGATCTGTGTGGCGATGACGGGATCATCGGGGGCCATCTATGGCCTCAGGTTAGTGGATGAGCTGCGAAGGCAAGGTGCAGTGGTTGAGCTTGTGGTTTCCGAGCCGGCCCGGCGGGTGCTTCACTATGAAGAGGGTTTTGAATTTCCCGAGGGAGAGCTTCGAGTTCAGGATCTATTTGCGGATCCCAAGGGGATCGTCTTGCATGATCCAAAAGCGGTGGAGGCGGCTCCGAGCAGTGGATCTGCGGGGATCGAGGCTGTTGTGGTTTGTCCCTGTTCGATGGGGACCTTGGGGAGGATTGCCCATGGCTATTCCATCGGTTTGATTGAGAGAGCTGCGGACGTTGCCCTAAAGGAGGGCCGCACCCTCCTCCTTGTTCCCCGAGAGACCCCTCTGAATTTGATCCACCTGGAGAACATGTACAAGGTGGCAAAAGCCGGAGCGATTCTCCTCCCGGCATCTCCCGGTTTCTACAACCGCCCAAAAACCCTTCAGGATCTTGTGGACTTTGTCGTGGGGAAAATTTTGGATCGCTTGGGTTTCGATGCGAAGGAATTCTCTCATTGGGAGACCCCCGAAAGAGAGGCTGGCCAGAATGGTTTGAAAAAAGATTCTGGGGAGGAGGGCGTTTGATGGGGAAGCTCCACGAATACCTTTCTCTCGTGAAATTTTCACATTCTGTCTTCGCTCTTCCTTTTGCCTTGATTGCCCTTGTCATTGCGGAGAAGGGGATGCCCTCCCCCAAGCTTCTTCTATTCGTAGTTCTTGCTGCGGTTTCCGCCCGCACGGCTGCGATGGGTTTCAACCGCTGGGTGGATCGGGATCTGGACGCCGCCAACCCCAGAACCAGGGGGCGGGAAATCCCTTCGGGCAAGATTTCTCCCAGGGCTGCTCTCCTCCTCGTGGCGCTTTCATCCTTTGTTTTCATTGCTGTTACCTATGCCTTAAACCCCCTCGCCTTCCGCTTGTCCCCGGTGGTCCTTGGGGTGCTTCTTGGATACAGCTTTACGAAGCGATTCACCTGGGCCTGCCATTTGGTGCTGGGCTTGGCCCTGAGCCTTGCTCCACTTGGGGCTTGGATTGCTTCCCGAGGCTCTCTTGAGGGGATTTCCATCCCCATTCTCCTTGCCTTGGCTGTCCTGACTTGGGTTGCAGGATTTGATGTGATCTATTCCTGCCAGGATGAGAGCTTTGATCGCGGGCTTGGCCTCCAGTCGATTCCTGCTCGTTTTGGCATTCCAAAATCGCTAAGGATCTCCTCCCTTCTCCATGTCTTGACCGTGCTTTTTTTACTAATCCTGGGTTTTGTCGCAGGGCTGGGGTTGTTCTGGTGGCTGGGAGTGGGCTTCACCGCTCTCCTTCTTGTGTACGAACACCGCCTGGTCCGTCCGGATGATCTCTCGAAGGTACAGGCTGCATTCTTTACGATGAATGGAATGGTGAGTGTCCTTCTCGCCATGTTGACCTTTTTGGATGTGCTCCTTTAGCAGGATGGGTTTTTCAAGGTGGCTGCTCCCAATCCCCTCAAAGAATGGAATCGCTTGCGGGCTCTCCTAAGGTCCGGAGAGTTTCCCAAGATTTTTGTGATCCTCGGACAAGACCCCTGGTTTCGAGGGCGAGCCTTGGACCTGGTGCGCAGGACCCTGCCAGGAGGGGCGGACGGGGGAGAGGGCCGGGTTGAACTGGATGGTCTGGATCGCGAGAGTTTGAATCGGGAAATGGTACAGAACTTCCTCATGGACTTGGGGATGTCGGACCTCTTTGGGGGAGGCAAGGTCCTGATTGTGCGCAATGCTTCGAAATGGATGACCCAGTATGGCAAGTCCCTTCTTTCCATTTTGGACCATATGGCATTGGGTAATTCGCTGATTCTTGAAGCGGAACGACTGGATGGTCGCAGTTCTGTTGCCCGGAAGTTGAAGAAAGAAAGTGCCTGGTTTGAGTTTCGTCGTCTTTATGATCGCCCCTTTGGGAACCGACCTCCCCATGCTTCGGAACTTGTCCAATGGGTCCAAGAGCATGGAAGGAGCAAAGGGCTTCAGTTGGACCCCCACTCAGCGCTTTATCTGACGGAGGTCTGCGGACCGTCTCTCGGAATTCTGGATGGGGAGCTGACCCGGCTCGCTGGCTTGGTCGAAACAAAAAATCCGACTCCAGGAGAGATGCGGTCGATCTTGACCACAGCCTTTGAGTCGACGCAATTTGAGTTTGTTGAAGCCCTCCTCGAAAAGGATCTTGTGCGTGGACTCCGTTCACTTAGGGCCATGGAGACTCAGGGACTGCGGGATCGGGATGGGAAGCGCATGGATGGGGGGGCGGTCTTTCCCATGGTGACGGCTTGGCTCTCCTCGACACTTGAGAAGGGCTTTGCAGCCCTATCCCAACGGGAAGAGGGACGCAGCTTCGAAGAGGTCGTCCAGGAGCATGGAGGTTATTTTAAAGAACGCTTTGCTTCTTGGTTTCGCAAGCATGACCGGCGGAGCTTGGAAAGGATACAGGCGGCTCTTGTGCGGGCTGAGCAGAGATTACGGAGCATGGGCGAGGAGCCGATCGTTCTCCTTGAACAGATGCTCCGGGATGTTTTATTGCAACCGAGGAGGCGGATCCTCGAAGGGGAATTCCAGTGATCGAGGTCCTGAAGCCTGAAGTCGTCAACCAGATTGCTGCCGGAGAAGTGGTGGAGCGTCCCTTTTCCGTCCTCAAGGAGTGCGTCGAAAATAGTATTGATGCGGGAGCGACTCGGATCGAGATTGTGCTCGAAGAGGGGGGTAAACAGCTCATCAGGATTCAGGATGATGGACGTGGAATGAGTCCAGAAGATCTTGGATTGGCCTTTGTCAGCCATGCGACAAGCAAGCTCAGAGACTTGGAGGATCTCGAAGCCATTATCAGCCTTGGGTTTCGGGGGGAGGCTCTTGCGTCTATCGGATCTGTGGCGCGGGTTCGGATCTTGAGCCGTGCCCGGGGTGCTGAAGAAGGGGCAGTCGTGCGCGCGGAGGGGGGAAGGGTCTTTGATGTTGCACCCGCGGCCTCTCCCGAGGGGACCCTGGTGGAAGTGCGAGACCTTTTCTACAACGTTCCTGCGCGCCGACGTTTTTTGAAATCAACTCCCGCTGAAAAATCCCGCTGCCTTGAGGTCTTGACGAGGCTTGCCCTTGCCCATCCGGAAGTTGGTTTTCGGGTGGAAGGTTCCAAAACCTTTGACCTGCTTGCGGGAGAGGATCCTCTCGTTCGGATCGGGAAGCTCTTTGGGAAGAGCGTTCAGGCTCTTTGCCATCCAGTTTCGTACCAGGCTGGGGGGATCGTGGTGAGTGGATTTGTCGTTGATCCGGACGGCGCCCGGCGGGATCGGAGTCAGGAGTTTCTTTTTCTGAATGGGCGGCCGATCAAGGACCGCAGCCTTTCCTTCGCGATCCGGGATGCTTATCGAGAATATCTGATGGGGGGGCGCTTTCCCGTGACCTTTCTCCATCTGCAAATGGACCCCGGGAAGGTGGATGTCAATGTCCATCCGACCAAAACCGAAGTCCGTTTCCACGAACCCCGTCCCGTGTTCTCCGCTCTTCGTCGGGCCATCCTGGAGGCTCTCGGCGCTCGGCGAAACCGTCTTGGAGAGAGGCAAGCCAAAAGCCTGGAAGCCGGTGCGGAAACTCACGCTGTGGTTGCTGAAGCCCTCCGCCCTGCAACCGGTTTCCCGGGCCTTCCCAAGGGCCTTTTTGGAGAGAGCGAAGCCATCGGCTCCAGTTTCGGGACTCTCCCGGCCCGTGAGTCGGTCCCGGTTTCCAAGCCCTCCACGACTTCCCTCACTCCGGGTCCAGACTCCAAGGAGGGTTCCGCCCCGCTTTCCCATCTTTTCCAGCGGGCCAAACGCTTTCTTGTGATCCAG
This sequence comes from Planctomycetota bacterium, assembly GCA_026984035.1. GTDB lineage: Bacteria > Planctomycetota > UBA1135 > UBA1135 > HyVt-539. The sequence goes on along the minus strand of JALSSW010000115.1, from coordinate 26,066 downwards.
GACCTTTATATTCTCCTGGAGACTGACGAAGGTTTTGCGATCATTGACCAGCACGCCCTCCATGAGCGCATTCTTTACGAGAAACTGCTCAAAGATTGGAAGGAAGGAGAGGTCCCGGTCCAAGGCCTCCTCGTCCCTCTTCTTCTCGAGCTTGCCCCCGCGGACCACGAACTCCTCCTGGCCCATCGGGATTCACTCGAAAAACTGGGCCTCCATATCTCCGATTTCGGCGGTGGGACGATTAAGCTCGAAGGCTACCCTCACTGTCTCCGTCGCGTGAACCCCAAGGCTCTTCTTGAGGATGTCCTGGAGACGCTTAAAGATGGGCGGCCCCCGGAGGAGCTCGAAGAGGTTCGGGAGCGTTTCCACAGTGCCGCCTGTCGCTCGGCGGTCATGTCGGGGGATCGGCTTCAGGACGAAGAGATCCAGCAGCTCCTCCTCGATGCCGCGAAGCTGGAGCATCCCGACAACTGTCCCCATGGGAGGCCCACGGTTCTCAATTTCACAAGCAAGCAGCTGGAGACCTGGTTTCGCCGGAAGTAATCACCGAGGGTTGGTTTTCCAAGGAAGTTCTTCGTGAGCTTATTTTTTGAACAGGTTTTTGGGGAGGTCGGGGTTGAGCGTAAACTCCAGGATCTGAACTTTTTGGACAACACGGTATTTGCCCTTAGGGTCGGGACTGAGGAGGGAGAGTTCGGTGGGGATGACCAGTCCGTCTTTCAGGGCGTGGCTGTGGAATCGATAGCGCTCGAGAGGGCCCATGAGTTTCCCGGTTTTGGGCTCCAGAGGACCCAGCTCGATTTGGAGGGGTTTGAGGCTGGTTTTCTCAAAGAAGGCGCGGACCAGAACCGGTCCCCGGTACTTGGGGCGTAGAGCAAGGGGATAACGCAGTTTTGCCGGTGCTATGCCTTGTAGCAGAAGGGCTTTGAACTGTGCTTTGCGCCCGAAGCGGAGGTCGACGATCTTTGGGGGGAGGAGGTTTTTGAGTTTTCCCAGTTCTTCTCCAGGTTTCAGGAATCGCAGGATTAGAGTGGCGAGGGAAAGATCGCGGCGGAGATCGCGGCGGTCGCGGGCATATTCCTTACCCTGGAGATAATAGGAGCCCTGATTCGTTCGCATCCAGGCACGCCCCCGATCATAGACGCGAAGGATGGTCTTTTTGCCCTCCCGGATCAGGGTTCGAAGTCGAGAGGGGCTACGGAAGGAGATCTCGGCCTGGATGTCGATGTTCGCCTTGGGATCGCGGATGGTGACCCGGGTTTTGGCGACAAAGCTTTTAAGCGTCTTTGCCGCGTTTTTTCGAACCAGGGTTTCCTCGAGTCGGGCAAGAAAGGCGGAAACATTTTCTTGCTCTTGTTTTTTCTGAGGCGGCCGGGAGCTTGGCTGCGTCCCTGTTTGGGGGAAGAGCAAGAGAAGGGCGAATGTTGGGGAGAGCCTCATGCCCTTATCTCAACCGATCCCCCCGAGCCGGTAAAGAGCGAAGCTGAGACCCAAGGAGAGGAGCCCCAACAGAGGAGCGATGGCGGCTTGGGGGAACTTATGCTGAAGAAGGTGGGCAATATGGCGGCGATCACCGATCCAAGGGGGCCTTCGTTCGAAAATGCGGACCAAGGAAACCTGGAGAAGGTCTATCAGGGGCAGGAGCTGAATCCCCAGATTGGGAAGGGAAACTCCCCCAAGGTCAAAGAGGAGGAAGCCCATGCTGAGGCCGACAAACAGAGAACCCGAGTCCCCGAGGAAAAAGCGGGCCTTGGGCCAGTTGAAAGGAAGGAAGCCAAGGAGGCAACCGAGAAGGAAGAAGGGGATGGGGGCCGAGGCGAGGGCCAGGCCTAGAAGGCCCCCTGCAGCCGTAAAAGCGAGGCAGCCGTCGCTGTTGTCGAGGTAGTTCCAGGCGTTCATAAGGAGGATGAGGGCGGGGAGGCTCTGGGACATCGGAACCTCGGGAAGGGTCCTGGCGGCGAAAAAAGCGAGCAGGCCTTGCGCGACCAGCTTGGGAAGCCAGGGAAGGTCTCGGAAATCGTCCACCAAGCCGAGGCCGATGGCGCCCAGCAAAATCCAGGTTCGCTCTTGGTCCAAGCCGCCCAGGACAAGGCCGGTGGCCAGGAGGGCCAACAAAATCGCAGGTCCCCCACCGATCAAGGTCTTAGATGGGTGTCCCTTATGGGCCTTTGTGCCGGGGAGGTCGACGGGGAGGAGGCTGGGGGGGCGCAGAGTCCAGAGGGCAAGAAGGGAGGCAGTGAGGACGAGGGAGAAGACTGTGACAAGGATCATTGCTGCTTTATTGGGGTTTGTAGAGCCCTTTCGCTTGGATAAAGGCCAGCACCTTTGGGGGGACGACCCCTTCGGCCGGCAGCCCGGCTTCCAGGAGCGCCCTGGCCTCTGTGGAGGAGAGGGCTGAAGCCTCCCTGTGGAGGACACCCTTTTTGAGGGCGGCTTTCTCTTGGGGGCTGAATCCCGCGAGTTGATCGATGCGGCCGAGGTCGAACCCGGGCCTGGGGACTGTCAGGATCTGGGCCCGTTTGAGGATTTCATGGGGAGACCGCCACTTGGGAAGACTGAGCGTAGAGTCGGAGCCCATCAGAAGATAGAGCTGGAGGTCCGCTGGATCGGGCGAAGAATGGGTGTCCCCAATCGTTTGAGCGCGCAAGGTGTCGATGGTGTAGGAGAGGCCTGCCCTCCGGCACTCTTCGTCGCTGATGCGAAGCCCGGGGATGTCCCCGAAGGCAAGAGCGGCCATTTTGAGTCTCAGGTCGGCCGGCCTCATCCTTTGCCCTGCCTTGTGGGGGGGAGATCCCGCGGGGATCACAAGGATTTCCGCGTCGGGATAGGCCTCCCTTGCGATTTCCAAGACCTCCTGGTGTGCCAAGGTGGGCGGGTCGAAGCTCCCTCCATAGAGGATCCGCTTCCTCATGAGTCTTCGCAGGGATTTGCCTCTTGGGCGGCAAGGGGCTCTGTGAGAATGCGCCGAAGCTCGATCGGCAGGTCACCATCCAGGGGAAACTCCTCCTGGACGGAGCTGCGCATGTCCCGAACAAGGACAACCCCTCTGCTCCGCTCATCTTCTCCAAGAATCAAAACGAGGGAGGCCCCCCGGCGGTTGGCCGTCCGCATTTGAGCCTTCAGGCTCTTGCCCTCGTAGTCGAGATCGACGCAAAGCCCAGCTGCCCGCAGTTCACCCGCGAGAATAAAGGCATTGGGTCGGTCTCCCTCACTTGGGCTGACCAAGTGGATGGGACAGTCCTTCCAGCCGAGGTGGGCTTCGCAGAGCCCTTGCTTCTCCATGGCCAACAAGGTTCCCGTAACTCCAAGGGAGAAGCCGATAGCGGGAATTTCGGGGCCACCCAACTCGGCGACAAGGTGGTTGTAACGCCCTCCCCCGATCACAGTGTTGCGGGCTCCCAGATCCGGAATCTTATATTCGAAGACAGTATGGGTGTAGTAATCAAGCCCGCGAACAATCTCCGGGTCGACGAGAAACTCCCTGCCCAAAGCCTCGAGGGAGGAACGAACCTGGTCGAAATGAGTCAAGGATTCTTCGCCTAAATGGTCGAGAAAGGCCGGGGCCTTCTTGTTCAAGGCTTGGCAAGTCCGCTGTTTACAATCGAGGATCCGGAAAACATTGCGTTCAAAGCGCCGTTGGCAGTCCTCGCAATATTCCGAGAGCCTGGGACGGACAAAGCTCATCAGGGCCTCACGAAAGCGGTCGCGGTCTTCCACGTCACCGATGGAGTTGATCCGCACCTCGAAGCCTTTGAGTCCCAGTCCTTCGAGCAGCCTGGCTCCCAGCTCGATGACCTCGGCGTCTAAGCGAGGATCATGGGAACCGATGGCCTCAATCCCAACTTGCTCGAACTGCCGCTGCCGAGCAGCTTGAGGCCTTTCGAAGCGAAACATCGGCCCGATGTAGTAGAGCTTCTGAAATTTTTTGCTCTTGTGAAGGTTGTTTTCGAGATAGGCCCGAACAACTCCGGCTGTTGCTTCGGGGCGAAAGGTCACTGAGGTGTCCCCCCGGCTACAGGTGAACATCTCTTTCTCTACGATGTCGGTCGTTTCACCCAGCGAGCGGTTGAAAAGCCGGGTCTCTTCAAAGAGAGGGGTCCGAATTTCCGCATATCCAAAGCGCTCCAGGATGCCCCGGCAACTCGAATGAACAAAAGAATAGAGCGGGACCCGCTCGGGGAGAATGTCTTCGGTCCCGCGTGCGGCCTTGTATTTGCTCATGTTAAGTCTCGTTCCCTCTTAGGTTTCGCCCGAATCTGGGGGCTTCGACCCCCCTTGGCTACTCGAAGGGGGTCTGTTCCTCGTCGACAGTTTGATGAGGCATCCAGAAAACTCCAAGATCATAACGAATCGCAGATAAAAGCCTATGGATCCCTGTGCCTCCTGTGGCTAGGATCTTTTGTCTGCTCTGGGGAATCGAAGTTCGGTCCCCCTTTTCGAAGACTGTCCGCGGCCCCCGCGGGTGGATGGTAGCATTTGCTGCTTTTTCTAGGTGCTTTCGGAGGACCGGATGCGCATCAACATTTCCAAATTCGCCCTTTTGGGGCTCCTTTTCGTTTGTGCTTCTTGCGAGACCTTCTCTTGGACCGGTCGTGGAAGTAACGTGGACCCTGAGGCCGCAGCCCGTGGGGTCAAGGACGTCGTAACTCTCAAACGGGACTACGACAGCCAGAGATATTGGGCCTTCTGGCGCAAGAATTGGGACGGGGTCTGGGAGACCATTGGCCGCGACCTCCATGAGTTTCATCGGAGCTTTGATCGGCACGCCCTCAACTACGATTGGGACGATCCTACACTCGGTTACTAACTGGTGTTTCGGGACTCGTGTTTCGGGATGATGGGGCCGAAGTAAGCTGTTTTGCATCGTCCTGAGCGGGGGGAGTTGGTTTTTCAACTTCCACTCCCTGCTCCTCTCAGAGCTTCCATTTGGGACATGGGGGGACTTTGATGGGCTAGCTTTTTGTTGGGGGTGGGGATAGATCTTCGGGGAGATCCAAGCTTCGTTCCCCGTGGGAGTTCCCAGGAAGAAGTTTCAGATTAGGCTTTTCTGAGGATCTTTCTGGGACATTCAGATTGTTTTTGACGAAGCCTTTTGGTGGCGTAGCCAAGCGGTAAGGCAAGGGATTGCAAATCCCTGATTCACCGGTTCGAATCCGGTCGCCACCTCCATTCGCGGCTGTATTTTGGAAGCTGCAGTTCGTCGGCTGGGATCTTGGATTTGCTATGATCTCAAGAAACCATCGACATGACAAATCGCGAGTTCCCTTGAAAGAAATGAAACTAAGAATCCATTGTGCGTTTCCTCAGGCCATCATTCAGGAGCCCTTGCTCTACCTGATCGGCCGGAACTTCGATGTGGTTCCCAATGTTCGGGGTGCCTCGATCTCCGAAGAAGATGGTGAGATGGAGCTCGAGCTTGAGGGAGAAAAAGATGAGCTGGATAAAGTCCTTGCCTATCTCAAAGAGAAGGGCGTCCGAGTTGAAGAGCGGGAGGAAGGCTAGTCCTCGCCCCTTCAAAAAATCCCGGTCTCCCTTTGGAGGCTTTTTCTCCCTAACCCTTGCGTCGGGTCTTGCCCTCTGCTCTTTTGCCCATTCCCATCATTCCCTTGCTCGGCGCAACGACCAACGCGCTTCCGGGACAAGGGGTACGGTGGTTTCGGCTCATCCTCTCGCCAGCGAGGTTGGTCTGCGCATCCTGAAAAAGGGAGGGAATGCCGTAGATGCTGCGGTCGCCACCGCCCTTGCCCTTGCGGTGGTCCATCCCCAGGCGGGAAACCTCGGAGGAGGGGGATTCATGCTCCTCCACCTCAAGGACGGCCAAGAGCTTGCTCTCGATTTCCGCGAAATGGCCCCTCGCAAAGCTGGAAAGGACATGTATTTGGACAAGAAGGGGCGCGTCCGCCCGGGAGAAAGCCTCTGGACTTCCCGAGCCGTGGGTGTCCCCGGATCTCCCGCAGGGCTCTTTCGGGCTCATGAGTCCTTCGGGGTTCTTCCCTGGAAGACCCTGGTTGCTCCTGCTCTTCGACTGGCCAAGGAAGGCTTTGTTGTAGATTCCTTCCTCCATCGTGCGATCGTCGCCAAGCAGCGTTATTTTGCCCGTTGGAAGGAGACGGCCCGGATTTTTCTTCCGGGAGGGAAGCCGATTCCCCTGGGGGCCCGCCTCGTCCAACCCGATCTTGCAAAAACCCTGGGGCGGCTGGCCGAAAAGGGTGGGATCAAAGGCTTTTACTTTGGGGAGACCGCGAAAAAAATCGAGGCTTGGATGGAAGAGAGCGAAGGCCTGATCGATCGAAAAGACCTCGCGGCCTACCATGTCGTCCGGCGGAAACCCCTGCGGGGAAGCTATCGGGGCTATCCCGTTTTGTCGATGCCTCCTCCCAGCTCGGGGGGGGTGGCCCTGATACAGATGTTGGGGCTTCTCGAAAAGAAAAACCTGCAGGCCATGGGTTTTGGGAGTGCCCCTTGTCTCCATTGGATGATCGAATCCATGCGACGCGCCTATGCTGACCGGGCCCGATGGCTTGGGGACCCCGATTTCTATCCGGTTCCCACCCAAGCTTTGATCGCCCCCAAGTATCTCGACTCCCTGGCAAAGGGGATGAGCGAGGATCGGGCCACACCCGAAATCAAGGCCGGCAATCCCAAGGCTTTTCTCAAAGAATCGCGGGAGACCACCCATTTCTCCGTTTTGGATGCCGAAGGGAACGCCGTGTCCTGTACGACAACCCTGAACTCCTCCTTCGGAAACAGCCAGGTCGTCCCGGGATTAGGCTTTTTTCTGAACAACGAAATGGATGACTTTTCGGCCAAGCCGGGGGTGCCCAACCAGTTTGGGCTGGTGGGTGCCGAAGCGAACGCGATTGCCCCGAAGAAGCGGATGCTTTCTTCGATGACCCCCACAATCGTCTTAGACCGTGAAGGCAAAAAGCCTTTTCTCGTCCTGGGTTCCCCTGGCGGGGGGAGGATCATCAATACCGTCCTTCAGGTGATTGTAAATGTCGTGGATCATAAAATGCCCCTCCATTTAGCAGTGGCGGCGCCCAGGATCCACCAGCAATGGAAGCCCCAGGAGACCGCATGGGAGAGGCTGGCCCTTGTGCCGGAGGTGCGTAAAGCGCTGATGAAAAAGGGCCAGCGCTTTACGAGGAGGCCCCGCAGCATCGGGCGTTGCCAGGCCATCCTCCGGCGCAGGGATGGAATGCAGTTTGGAGCGGCAGATCCTCGGAGTAACGGCAGCGCCCTCGCTTGGTAAACCCAATCGAGGACAGCCCACCAGAAAACAATCTACAGGCTACTTCATTTTCTTTTTGCGGGCGCGGATGAAGGCATCCCACTGCTCAGGATCTCCACTGCCCTTGGCTTCCCATTGGCGGATCCAGGTGCGGACGCATTTCGCGTTCCACCAGGCCACTTCATCCTTGGGTTTGCCCTGGACAATGTTGAAGCCGGCGTTGAGCCCCATGAAAATCTGGCTCAGCCCCTCATTCAGGAGTTGCGCCGTTAAAGTCCCCTCCTTGGTCGTGTAGTCAAGTCCACGGAGGGCGTTGATCAGGGCGGGGACACCCTTGCGCCCCATCTTGATGATTTTGTTGCGAGCTTTGGTACCGGGGAAACCCGTATCTTCGAGCATCTTCTTGGTCCAGCGCTTGAGGTCCGCCTTTTCTTCTTCAGTGGTGTCATCGGTGAAGGGGACCGGATCGAGGGACTTCGCGTCAAAGGGCGTCGAACTCTCCCCATAAACAAACTTTTTTCTCTTCTTTTTTGTGACGGGTTTTTTGGCGGCTTTCTTGGCTTTCTTTTTGGGGGAAGAAGCCTCAGAGGGTTTGCTTCCCTCAGCCTTGCTGGCGACTGCGTTTGCCGGAACTTTTTCTTGGTTTGCCGCGGGATTGGTCCCGGCCTTCGCGCTTTTTGAACCCTCGTTTTTGGGTTTCTGGTCGTTGCTTGCGACCTTGTTTTGGTCCTGTTTGGGCTTGGCCTTTTGTGGGGGGCTTTTGAACAGGAAAAAGGCTGCGATGGCAATCGCAATCACCCCGCCACCGATGCCTAAATACATAGGGGTCTTACTCTTTTCCTCGGGAGCGTTCTCCTCCCGTGCGCCCCGCCCACGACGCCCCGCCGTGCTGCGTCCGCCAGCGTTACGCCCACGGCGGCCAGAAGCGCGACCTTCGCCTCGGCTCCGTGCGCCCCGCTTGCTTCCTGTCTCCTCTGCGCCGCCTTTGTCGCGGCCCCTTGCGCTGCGGGAAGCCCGTGAGCTGCGCCCCGGCTTAGAGGCCGCCCGGCGGATTCCTTCGCGGGAGGGGTTTTTCTTGCGGGCGGAAACGGGGAGTTCGACGTCTTTTTCCGCCTGCTTTGCTTCGGGTTCGACTCTGGGGGGTGTAGGCGGCGCCGAGGCATTTTTCTTTGAGGGCCTTGGGGCCGTGGGAGCAGCATGGAGCTGACTCTGAATATCGATGACCGTGCCACAGGCCTTGCATTTTGCCCGGCTGGCTTTCGTGTCTTCGGGAACCTTGTATTTTGCGCCGCAATTGGGGCAGGAGATGGTCTTGGACATTTCTTTTCTTCCTGAGGGACGTACGTGCCTTGAAGTCTAACCTTTAGCGGCCCTCGTTGCACGAATGAGGGACTCCCCTGCCCCCTTGGAACACTTTTTACGGGCCAAAGGAGCGGGGAAAAGGGCTTGGATCTATTTTCCAGAACCTCCCGTCCTTCGTGGCTTGAGGCCTCGACGCTTCGGTGGTGGGGGAAGTTTCTCCTCTTCATCCATGACTTTGAAGGTCTTCTTTTTGAAATTCATATACCAAAAAGCGAAAGCTTTCCCGATCGCGGTTTTTCGTAAAACTTCGGGCGAACCAAAATTGGGATCATCCGGCCGTCCCGGGGTGTAGACCAATGCTGCCCCGGTGATGTCATTGAACACATCGATCAGGAGCCGCAGGCTTTCACGGTCAGCCTGGGTTGCGCCTTTATTCTCATACATCTTTGTGAGGATCCGGGGGACCGCAGGCTTGCCGATTTCGGTCAATCGGGTCCTTGCGTGGCTCATTTTCTTGAAAGGGGCGGAAGGATCGATCAAGACTTCCAAAAGATCGTCGATCTCCTTGCGGAGGGCCTGCGGCGTGGATGCAAGATGGGGAAGGGAGGTGGCTTTGGAGACGGCCACCTTGTAGGTCTTATTTCCGATTTTAACGGCTTTTACCTTGGGCTTGGAAATCTTGGGATGCCGGTTTTTTCCTCGAAGGACCTTTGCCCTGGGTTTCTTTGGGATATGGAGAACCTTGAAGCCCGCCACCTTCCAGATCCCATCCTTCTTGACGACCTCAACTTGGATCTCCGACATGCCATTCCATTTTTCGTCGCGGGGGCTCCCCGTGGCCACAAAGCTGGCCTGGGTCGCTTCTCTTTTCAAGGCCACCGGAGTGGGCTCCCCGGGGTTCATCTCCCGGAAGTAATCCCCTTCCTTTGTTTCAAAGAGCCTTTTCTGAACTTTCAAACGATAGGCCTCTTGCTCCTTTTGAGGGAGAAAGGACCAGGACGTGGCTCCCTGAGGCTTTTCCCGTTCCCAATTGGAGGCAAAGTCAAAGCGGGTCGCCAAGGTGACGGCATTCTTGTCAGCGATGGCTTGATGGAACTCTTCGTAAGCGAGCCATGCGGGGTGGGAAAGATCGATATTGACCATTCTGGGCTTGGCCCTGGGCTGGAGAGGCTTCTCGGGTTTTTTCCCTCCGCTGTTGATGATGAAGAGAAGAACGAAAAAGCCGATGACGACACCGCCAAAAATCAGCGGGCCTTTGATCGGATTCTTTTTCTTGACGCGGCTTGGCCGCTCGAGAACGGTCCTTGGGGTAAACCCACTCTTGCAGCTTTTACAGGTTAGGCGGGAATCGAGATGGTCTTCTGCGATTGCGTAGTTTGTCCCGCAGTTGGGGCAGGAGAGACGATAGCGCCCATCGCGATCGGGCCTAAGCTCTCCCGAGTGAGAATGTCGGGCTTTGCCTGAAGAGCCGCGGCCTGTGGTAGGCCTGCGCCTTCCCTTGCCGGGTGAGCGAGCAGAGGCTGGGCCTTGTTCCGCGGATCGGGAGGAAGTTTTCGAAGTCCGTGCGGCTCCTTTGCCGCGACGCCTGCTTGCCATAAGATCTCCTTGAAAGGGAAGGGCTCGAGGGGGGATGCGCGAGCCGGCGGGACCGGGAGGCAGTCTTCATAGGATACGCTCTCTCCGGCCTTGGGAAAACCTTGTAATTCGAGTTCCAACGGAGGCTTGCAAAGAACGTTCATGACAATCATCCGAGAAGGAGAACGGCCCTTCCGGCTCGTGGCCCCCCACGCCCCCGCAGGGGATCAGCCGGAAGCCATCGAATCCCTGGTACGGGGCCTCCGAGAAGGCAAGGATGCGCAGGTTCTCCTCGGGGTCACGGGCTCGGGTAAGACCTTCACCATGGCCCAGGTGATCGAGCGCCTGGGCCGACCGACCCTTGTTATGGCTCCCAACAAGACCCTGGCAGCCCAGCTCTACAGCGAGTTCAAAGAACTGTTCCCCGAAAATGCGGTTGAATACTTCATCTCCTATTACGACTACTACCAGCCCGAAGCCTACATCCCTAACACCGACACCTATATCGAAAAGGACGCTTCCATCAACGATCGCATTGAGAGGCTCCGCAATGCAGCGACAGCCTCCTTACTGACCCGGAGAGATGTCATCATTGTCGCCTCGGTTTCGTGCATCTATGGCCTAGGTTCGCCCGAGGCCTATTCCGAGATGGCGGTTCCCCTGGAGAAAGGTCAGGAGATCGAACGGGACGATCTCCTTCGGGCTTTGGCCCAAATCCAATACAAGCGAGCGATGTTGGATTTTGTCCGCTCCTCGTTTCGCGTGCGGGGTGACGTGGTCGAGATTTTTCCTGGCTACGAAGAGAGCCGGGCTATCCGCGTGGAATTCTTCGGAGATGAGATCGAGAGTCTGTTCGAGGTGGATCCCCTGACCGGAGAGGTTTTTGGAGAAGTGGAAAAGGTGCGGATCTTTCCCGTCTCCCACTACGTGACTCCGGAGGAGCGGCTGGCTCGAGCAATCGAAGCGATCGAGGAGGAGCTGGAGCCCCATCTCGTCCTTCTCAAGAACAGGGGCAAGCTCCTCGAAGCGCAACGCCTGGAGCAGCGCACCCGCTACGATCTCGAAATCCTGAAAGAGACGGGCTTTTGTTCCGGCATCGAAAACTATTCCCGGCATCTCGATGGAAGGGAGCCGGGCGAACCCCCCGCCACTCTGATCAATTATTTCCCCAGTGATTTTCTGACTTTCTTGGATGAGAGCCATGTCATGGTGCCGCAGATCGGCGCCATGTATCGCGGGGATCACTCTCGCAAGTCAACCCTCATCGACTATGGCTTCCGCCTCCCCTCTGCCATCGACAATCGGCCCTTGCGCTTCGAGGAATTTGAAAAGGTTGTGGGACCGACGATTTACCTCTCGGCGACTCCCGGACCCTACGAGTTGAAGCGGACGGGAGGGGAGTTTGTGGAGCAGGTCATCCGGCCCACGGGGCTTGTGGATCCCGTGATTGAGATCCGGCCTGCGCGGCGGCAGGTGGAGGATCTGTTGGGGGAGGTGCGCAAAACGACCGAAGCGGGATATCGGACCCTGATCACAACTCTGACCAAGCGCATGGCCGAGGAACTGACCGAGTATTACCAGGAGGTCGGGGTCAAGGTGCGTTACCTGCATTCGGACATTGACGCCCTCGAACGGGTGGCCATTCTGCGGGACCTGAGGATGGGAACCTTCGATTGCTTGGTGGGGATCAACCTGTTGCGTGAGGGCTTGGATCTCCCTGAGGTGGCCCTTGTCGCGGTCTTGGACGCAGACAAGGAAGGGTTTTTGCGTTCTCGGACTTCGTTGATCCAAACCAGTGGGCGGGCCGCCCGAAATGTGGAGGGCCGGGTTCTGCTGTATGCCGATCGGGTCACCGGGAGCATGGAGCAGGCCATCTCCGAGATGGAGCGGAGGCGGGCAAAGCAACTGGCCTATAACGAAGAGCATGGGATCACGCCCAAAACCATTATCAGTCGGATCAAGGAATTGATCGGAGATGAGGAAGAAGCTGCCCGGGCGGAGGAGTTCTCGCTTGTGGCCGAGGAGAAAGAGATCTTCGGAAATAAGAAGGAGCTGCAAAAGCATCTGGAGTCGCTTCGGGAGCGAATGGGGGAAGCGGCACGGGCGCTCGAATTCGAGGAGGCGGCGCGGCTTCGAGATGAACTCTTCCGCCTCGAAGAGATGGATCTTAAATTCCGATAAGCATGCATGAAAAGGTCCAAGAAAAGGCCCGGCGCCTCCCGGACAGTCCCGGCTGCTATCTGTTTAAGGATGGCAAGGGTCGGGTGCTCTATGTCGGCAAGGCCGGTTCCCTGCGCAAGCGGGTTGCCTCCTACCTGAGGCCGGGGGGGGATGGGCGGATCTCGATTCGCTTTCTGGAGAACGAAGCGAGAGACCTCGACTTCGTCGCGACGAACACGGCTCAAGAAGCCCTCCTCCTCGAAAACACCTTGATCAAAAAGTTTCGGCCCAAGCACAACCTCAAGCTGAAGGACGACAAGGCCTACCTGATGCTGCGCATCGACCTGGAGGAGCCTTGGCCTTGGTTTCGCTTTGTCCGGCGGCGGCGCAGCGACAAGGCGCGCTACATTGGTCCTTTTGCCTCGGCAGGGGCCATCCGCCGGACACTCCGGATTTTGCATCGCGTGACCCCCATGCGCGATTGCAGCGATGGAGTCTTTCAGGGTCGCACCCGCCCCTGCCTCAAGGCCCAGATCGGCCGTTGCCCTGCCCCCTGCGTCGGCGAGATCAGCCGTGAGGATTATATGGTCCTGGTGCATCGGGCGATTCGCATTCTCGAAGGGCGTTCAGGCGACCTGGTGCAGGACCTCGAGAATCGGATGCGGAAGGCTGCCGAAGAGCTGCGTTTCGAAGAGGCCGCGACCTGCAAGGAGCATTTAAAAGCCCTTTCTCTGATCACCGAGAGGCAGCGCGTGGATGACGGCCGGGCGGATCGCGACGTGCTCGGCCTGCATGCCCTCGGGACACGCTGCCTGGTCGTCCATTTCCTCTATCGCGAAGGCAAGCTCGAAGGAAGTAAGGTCCACGAGTTCGAAACGCAGCTCCCGCCGAGCGAAGTGCTCCACAACTTTTTGCTGCGGGCCTTCGCCGGAGATCGCTATGTCCCACGGGAGATTCTTTTGCCCTTCGAGGTGCCTGAACGGGAGGACCTCGAAGCCTGGCTGCGAAAGAAGAGGGGACGTCGTACGGCCTTGATCGTCCCCAAACGAGGAGATCGGCGGCGCATCGTTGAGCTTGCCGGAGAAAACGCCCGCCTCTGCCTTGAGGCAGGAGGCAGTGCCAAAGATCGCGCGATGCGCGAACTCGATGAGGTGGCAGGCCTTCTCGGTCTTCCCCATAACTTGTTTCGAATTCATTGCCTCGACGTTTCGACCACCCAAGGCCGGGACACGGTTGCCTCCCGCGTGTGCTTCGAAGGCGGAGCTCCCAAGAGGGGAGGCTACCGCCGCTTCAAAATCCGTGGCAGCGCCGCTCGCGAAGACTTTGCCTCCATGGCCCAAGCGGTCGCTCGAAGCCTTCGCCTCTGCCTCGAGCGCGAGGACGAAGACCTGCCCGACCTCCTCCTGATCGACGGCGGCAAGGGCCAGCTCACCTCCGCCTTGGAGGGCATCAAAGAATGCGGCCTCGACCCCAGCGAAATCCCCCTCGTCGGCATCGCCAAGGACAAGGAGCGCCGAGGCGAACGCAGCGGCGAACGCCTTTTTCTTCCCGGCAAATCCGATCCCATTCCCCTCAAACCCGGGACGCCCCCCTTCCTCCTCCTCACCCGGATCCGCGACGAAGCCCACCGCTTCGCCATCACCTACCACCGCAAGCTCCGCTCCTCTCTGACCAGCGAACTGGACAGCATCCCCGGCATCGGTCCCAAGCGTCGCAAGGCCCTCCTTCGGCACTTTGGAAGCCTCGAAGCCCTCCGCCGCGCCAGTCTCGAGGAGATCCAGGGAAGCCACTGTCTCCCAACCGCCTTGGCGGCTAGTCTGTACGAGTCTCTGAAAAAGGCTTCTTCATGATTTGTAAGCGATTGGCATGCTGCCTTTGCCTTTTCCCATCACTTTTCTTGGTGGTTTTTCTGAATTCCTGCGGTCGGCAGGAAGGAGGCGCTTATACTCCCGGTCTCGGCGAGATCATGACCTTGATCCAGATGAGGCATTTCAAGCCCTGACCAGCTCCTGCAATGCCTGTCATGAGGCGACGCACTTCGCCTTTAACCGGGTTCGGATTCCCCAAAGCAATCCTTTTTCCAATCAATCCTTTGGTTTGCCAAAATAAGAAGGTTCCCGGATCGATCCTGGGCCTCCTGGGGCTTAGAAAAAGTGTTTCGAGAGTTTGAGGGCTTGGCCCTGATAGTGGGAGCCGCCTGCTCCATAAAGTTGGTTTGGGACCTCGAGGCAATGGAAGAACTCGAGCTTGAAAAACGCTTGGCCGTCTTCGACAAGAAAAGGAACGTCATGGGGGCGGACCTCGAGGACGGCGCGGGTGCCTTGAGGTTCACCGAAGCCGTTGTCGAAGAAGCCTGCGTAGTTGGTCCGAAGTTCGCCGATGCCGACATCGTAGGGGGCCATGACGGCGGCGAGATGTGAAGGGACACGAACTCTTTCTTTGCTGGCGAAGATGTAAAACTCCTCGGGTTCGACGATGAGGCGGCCACCTTTGGGGGCAAGGATGGGTTCGAAGAAATCGAGGGGGTTGTGGGCCTTCTCTTTGGAAAGGTCGAGGACTTCGGTGTAGCGCCGTGCCCGCCATCCGATGGTCTCGCCGATCTCGCGGTCGGGGGCGAGGGCGATGCCCATGGTGAGGCCGCTGCCCACGCTGTCTCGCTGGATGGGGATGACCTTGCCCTGGTCGTCGAAGAGGAGGGGCGATTCCTGGTGGAGGCGAAAGAGCTGCTCCCCTTCGATGCGGGCTTGGCCCCGGGCGAAGCGGAGCTGGTTCAGGGAGAGGCCTGTTCTCAGGCGTATCGAAAAGGAGCGGGGGACGACTTCGAGGTAGAGGGGGCCTCGGTAGCCCTTTGGGACCGTTTCGAAGCGGTCGGTGTGGTCCGCGAGCAGGCGGGTGAAGATGTCGAGCCGGCCGGTGGAGGACTTGGGGTTGCTCTGAGCGTGGAGGTCGGCAGGGAGAGTGAGTTCTTCGAGGAGGGGAATGAGGTAGCAATGCCCCCGTTCGAGGACCGCGCCTTCCCCCAACTCAAAGCGGAAGAGGGTGAGTTCTTCGAGGCGTTCCGCCACTGTGCAGCGCTCGGGAAGAAAGCCTGTGCGGATCCGATGGCAGTGGGTTCCCAGGCGAAGATCGAGGGAAGCCGGTTGGATCTGGGAGGCCTCGATCGCATGGGGGGCTCGGATGGCCTCCTCTTGGATCAGGGCCTGAATCTGTTGACGGACGAGGATTCCTTGCTCGGACATGGGGGGGAACTATACCCGCAGAAAGGGAGGGAAACCTTTGGGATCTTGTGAGGGGAAGCCTTGGGGGTCAAGATTGAGGGTCTATGGCGACCAGCGACGCAAAATGTCAGCCCCATCTGGACCCCGAGGCCTGGCCCGGGCTCCTGCAAAACCTCGCCGTAGAAGCCATCCTGGTTGTGATCTCCTCCTGGATGGGGCCTAAGTTGCGCCAGCACTGCAGCCCGGAGGACCTTTGGCAGGAGACCCTTTTTTATGCTTGGCGGGATGGGTCCCAGCATCAGTGGCGGGGGCTTGCGGCCTATCGCCGCTGGATTCTGGGGATCGCCCGCAATCGCGTGCGGGAGGCTGTGACCCAACTCAAGGCCTTGAAACGCGGAGGAGGAAAGCTTCCCAAGTCCCTCTCGTTTCTCCAAGAAGGTGCGGAAGAGGGAGTGAGGGCTTCGGATCCCCTTCCCCCTCTGTCCGAAACCCCAAGCCGGATTTTGTCCCTGCGTGAGCGCAGGCTCTCGATGGAAAAGGCCTTGCAACGCCTGCCCAAGGAATATGAAGAGGCCTTAAGACTCAGGCTCTTCGAGCAATTGGAACTCAAGGAAGTTGCAAAAGGTCTGGGGGTTTCCCTCGCGACTGCAAAGAAGCGGGTTTACCTGGGGGCGGAACTCTATCGAGAGGCTCTCAGCGAGGTTCTCAGCCAAATTCCGAAGGAAAGGAGGGAACAGGAGTGAGCGGGTCGGATTCTTCGGAGAGCCTCTACGATGCCTTCGACCGGATCCTGGAGGCGCGCTTTCAGGGGAAACATGTAGATCCTGAAACCCTCAAAAGACTGGATCCCTCTGAGGCTTTGAGAGTCCGTCTCACCTCGGAAATCCTGGATGAAGTTCTCCCCGATGGATCCACAAGCCCTTTGCCTGAAATTGCGGGCTATCGGATTCTGGAGGAGATCGGCCGGGGGGGAATGGGAACCGTTTACCTCGCCGAGCAGGAAGGTCTTGCGCGCCGAGTTGCGCTCAAAGTGCTGGCCCCTTCCTTGGCTCTCTCCCGCCGCAGTCGGAAACGTTTTTGGGCGGAGGCTAAGGCCCTTGCCCGCCTGCGAGACGATCATGTCGTTGCCGTTCACGACGTGTTCGAGGAGGATGGGATCCTCGCCTATGCCATGGACTGGATCGAAGGCCGAAGTCTAAGGCAAATCCTGAAACGCATGCGCGAGCAGGGCCTTTCTCCTCAAAAACTCAGCCTCAGGGAGCTCGCCGGGATCCTCGGAGTGGAGGAGTGTGTCCTTGGCGTCAAAACTCCCTTGCAGTTTTGGCTCCAGGTCGGGATTTCCATTGCGGGGGCTCTCCAAAAGGTCCATGAGGCAGGAATCGTTCACCGCGATGTGAAGCCTGGAAATATCCTGATCCGCAGGGACGGAAAGGCCCTTTTGGCGGATTTCGGCTTGGCCCGAAGTGAGGACTCTTCCCTTTCTTTGTCCGGTGGGTTTGTGGGGACTCCCCTGTATGCGGCCCCCGAGCAGCTGCGGGCGGAGGCGGATGAAGGGGGGGCTGAGGGAAAAAAGAGCCGTGGGGGAGCCAACGTGGATCACCGTGCGGACCTCTTTGCCTTGGGCGTGACCCTTTTCGAGGTCTTGACAGGTTCCCTTCCCTATCGGAGGGCCAAATCCTCCCACCCAGAGCTGAGAAATGGAAGGACAGGACTCCGTCGCTTACGGGCGGTTGCTTCTCATCTTCCGAGGGATCTAGAGGTGGTTCTGGAGAAGGCCATGGACCCCGATCCCTCTTTGCGCTACCAGAGTGCTTCGGACTTCGGTGAGGACCTGGAGCGGGTTCTCCATCTGGAGCCCATCAAAGCGCGCAGGCCCAGCCTGGCTCGGAGGGCCGGCCGTGTTCTTCGTCGTAACCGTCCTCTGGTCGTCGCTGGCAGTCTGGGAGCCATCTTGGTGCTCGGAGTTTTCCAGCTCAAGCGCTTTCAAGAAGAGGGGCGCAAGGCTCGTCTCCAGCGTTCGACCGCCCTCCGCCACCAGGCCCACCTCAAGCTTCTTCTGCCTGAGGTCCGGAAGGCCACCTGGTTGGACCTGGTCCGCAAAAAGATATCTCCCGCCCAGTTTGCCAGGGCACAGGAACAGCGGCGCAAGGCGCTTACCCTGTATGCACAGGCGATGTCCTACCAAAAGACCAAGACCTTGGAGGTGGAACGCCAGGCTTTGGACTTGGTTTTCCATTTACCTGAGTTCTCCCGAAAGAAGGCAACGCCCAAAAAACTCATGGCCCGATACCCCGCCTTGGGAAACCTCCATCCCATTGTCGTAAACTCTCTTGTCCGAGCCTCCCTTTTTCCCTCCCGTTTCCCCTCTAAAAAGACGCTGGGAAAGCTCCCCCGCTTCATGCCCATGAGGCTCAATTTGACTCCTGAGAAACCTCGGGACCTCGGAGAAGCGCTGAATTTAGATCCTCTCTCTCTAAAGCATGCAAGAGTCTGGGGCTTGTTGGGTTTCCTCGGGGGGGCCTGGGAGGTTTGCGAGGATTCCTGGCGCGTTTTGGACCATCGCGGATGGGAGCTACCCTTTTTGGATGTAGCCTTGGCGCAGATTTACAAGGAGGATGGGAGATTGGCTCTCGCCCTCCAACGCCTGCAGCGGGCCATCTCGCTTTTCCCCGGCCTTGAGGATCTCCAACTGGACTTGGCGGAGATTGCGATCGAGCTTTCGGATGACCAGAAGGCCCTCCAGGTGCTTCACAAAATGGGCCCCAAGGTCCAGAAGGAGCGTCGTTGGCAAGTCCTCAGGGCTCGCGCCCTCGCCCTTGTCGATCCAGTCAGGGCGCGCTCCCTTCTCCTCGCCCTCCAAAAGCATAGCCCCCAGGATGCCATGGTCTTGTTCGCCCTGGCCCGCATCGAATACAGCCTTGGGAAGGATGCAGCAGCTGTTTCTTATTTGAAGCCTTTGGTCCGTCGCTTTCCTCACAATACGAAATTTCGCCTGGCTTTGACCCGAGCTGCCCTCCGTATGGGGGATATCCCCCTGTATTTGGCCCAGGTCCGTTATGTGGTCCAGGTTCGATTTGGATTGTTTCGATCCACGGGAGAAAAGCGCGATCTCTTGGATATTCTCCAACTTGGGGGCCTTCGCCATCTTTACCAAAAGGGGGTGCAATTGCGTTCTCAGTTCGGAAGTTTAGATATCACTGGGGTTTCGGAGGCATTTTGGAAAGGGCCTTCGGGCAAAAGCCAAAAGGAACAGGTAGAGAAGCGTTTTTTGCACCTCTTGCAAACCTCGGGAAAAAAGTAAGGCTGTTTGTTTTTTTGGGGTTTTTTCGAGCCGTTTCGAATCGGAATTCCTCCTAGAAAACATGAAGCGAAATCTCTTCCCTCAAAAACCGTTTTCTGCCCTTATCCTTAGTTCCCTGTGTTTTGCAGCATTTGCCCCAAGTTTGGGGGCGAAAAGCCACTCATGGTTTCCCCAGGACCAGGCGACCTATCGTAAGCGCTTACAAAAAACCCTTGCCAAGGACTTCATCAAAAAAGGCGGCTGGATCCTGGACTTTGACGAGGCCCGTGCCCGTGCGAAGAAAGAAGGGAAATTGATCTTCGCCTATTTCACCCGCTCCTACGCACCCTGAGGCTTTTGCGAAATCCTGGAACGCCGTGTGCTTTCCAAAGATCAGTTTCTTGCCTTTGCAAAAAAGGTTGTCCCCTTTCTCCATATCACCACAAAGATCAAAGGTCGCAAAGACGACGATCTTTTCAATAGGAAAATTCGTTTTGGAGGCTATCCGACTCTCGTCCTCATGGATCCTGAGGGGGAGATCCTCCTGACCTTGCATCCTTCCCAGCGGTCCCTTCAGGGTTTCGAAGAGGCTTTCGCACAGGCGAGTCGTTACTATCATTTACGGGAAGCTTCTAAAAAAGACCCTGGTGCAGCCAAGGCCTTTCTCCTTCTGCGAATGGAGATGAAAAAGCTACCTTTTGAGAAAGCCCTTTCCCTTTCCAAGGACATGGAGTTTTCTCCTAAAGAGCGTCTGCGCTTTGAGAAGGCTCTGGTGGAAACTCTCCTGCGCCTGGGTCTTCCAGAAGCGAAGAAAGCCTTTTCATCTCTTCCATGGGATCCCTCCATCGCAGCCCGGGGACGTCAAATCCTCCAAGACCTCGAAATCCGGGAAACCCTCAAACCTCTTCGGCGTGTGCGGGCGGGTTCGAAGAAAAAACGCCCCTATCATCTCGCCTATGGTCTTTTTAAGAAGGGAAAGATCCCCAGCGGAAAACCTCATTTTGATTCCTTGTATTGGACCAGCGTTTCCCAAGCTGCCTTCCAGAAGAAAGATGTGGCTGCCTTCGAAGCGGCTCTGAAGCAACTAAGAAAAGCCTTTGGGAAGACCAACAAAAGATGGTTGAAGGGCTTTGAAGATCGACTTCAACAGCTCAAAAAGGAGTTGGGGGAAAGGCCGATGAATGAACACCAAAAAAGCAGCAAAAACCGATGACCCTTTCTTCTTTTTCTCTCTAGGTGACAATCATGAAAAAAAACTTCCTTTTGTGTGCGGGTCTCCTTCTTGGGACCGCTCTCTCCGCTCAGACAAAGCCTTGCTTTTCGATGAACGACTCCAACAACAATGCAGTCCGGCTCATTTCCGTCAAAAGTAGCAAGGGTCCTAACCTTTGGGCGCTCAAGTGGACTTCGCCTTCTCTCCTGATTGCGAGGGGGATGACCATTTACACCAATAGTAAATACCGAGATGGTTTCCAATCTTTGGAAATCTGGAGTGATGATCCCCAGGCAAAGCAGCCCAAGGCTCGGATGGGCGGGGGAACATGGTTCCTTCCCAAGGGGACTCCTTCCGGTTGGTATGGCACCAACTTCGATAAGGTCCAGATCCTTCAGAAAGGTAAAACCTATTGGTTTGTTTGGGCTGAAGGCGGCTGGAGCGGGATTCCCAATGACAAAACGAGCACGGCAAAACTTCCCCTGATGAGCAAAATCGGGGGAGTGGGGAGTTGGAAGGGGCAGATCCCCTGGGGCTTCAAGTGCAGGCTCTATTGCTCCTTGCTGGATCAAGCCAGCGTGAAACCGGTGGGGAAGAGTTGCATGGGGTCTACTCAAGAGCTTCCTACGACCTTCAGCAATACGGCGCCGAATGTCGGAAATGCTTCGTTCCGTATCGAGGGGACAGGGGTGCCTAGCGGGGCGCCTGCCTGGTTGATTCTCGGGAGGAATTCGAATTTCAAACCGGTATCCCTCGCCCCCATTGCTCCGGGATGCTGGCTCAACACGGATATCTTTTTCCTCTTTGTCAGCAAAACCGGCACGGGCAACCAACAGGCGAGCCCTCAGGTGGGCGCGGCTCATCACATCGTTTTTCCTTTGGGCCTCCCCAATGATCAGCGTTTGAAAGGCCTCTTCTTCGGGGCGCAGATCATGGTCTTCGACAAGAATGCCACGAGCACCCTTCCCATGGTCTTTACCAACGGGTTAAGGGTCACCATTCAATAATCTTCCAGAGGGATTTTCGAGAGGATGAGGGGGGAGGCTGGAACTGCCAGTCACCCCCCGCAAGAATAGAGGGATGATTCTTCCCCTCCTTCGCAGCTTTGGGGCTGCCTGCTCTCTTCTTTTTTTTCTTTCCCTTGCAGGCGCCCAGGTCGGGGGAGCTGCGAGCCGACCTTCTGAGTCCCTGGATTTAGAGGGGCTCACCAAGGAAGTTTTTCGAGCTGTCAAGCTAAAGACGGGGGTGAACCTCCATGGCAAAATCCATGTGAGCTGGGCGAGCCCTTTACAGCTTTCCAAGGTTTTGACTGGGGACAACCAGGAATGGGCGGGGATTCCCCTCGATCCAAAGACTCTGAAGCAGGTCCAAAAACGGAACCGGATCCTGGGAAACCAAATTCTTGGTAAATATGATTGGCGCAACAAGAAGATCCTGATTGGGCTCACCAACTTAAAGCGTCAGGCAAGAATGTTTCATTTGCCCGATTTGCTTGCCCCGGAAACCCTAAAGGCTCTTCTCACCCATGAGGCCATCCATGTGGTTGATCAAATGCGATATTCCTGGGTGGAGAAAATGAAGGGGGCCACCATCCAGATTTACAACGCGGTTGTGGAGGGCCATGCCCAAGCAGTGGCAGAAAAGATCTGTAAAGTTGAGGGTTGGGAGAAGGGTTTCTCCACCTTTTCCTCGGTGATTGGCAAGATCCCCGCCTCCCTCTCGGGCTTGGAACGTCAAATCATGGAGGTCCGAATCTCTCAAACCCGAGATGCTTACTGGAAGGGACGCCTTTTTGTGCTCGCGATTGAAAAGGCTCTAGGGAAGCCTGGGATCAAAAGGATCTTCGAGCAGCCACCTAAATCCTTCGATCAAGTATTGCATCCTGAATGGTATCTCCACCCCGAACTCCAGCCTCATTCCTCTTTTGATCCCACTCCCGCCTTTAAGGCTTTTCTCGAGGGGATGTCTCGAAAAAAATGGAAAGCGCGAAGGGTCGAAGGGAGCCTGTCCCAGTTTGGGGCGGCGCTGTCTCTTCTTCCTGAGAAGGAGCGGAAATGGATTCTTGAAAGCATTGTGGGGAACAGAACCCTTTTGGTCATGCGACGAAAAAACCCCAGGATGGGAGGGGTGATTGGTCTTACCTTCATTCAGTTTAAAACGGATGAGGATGCAGCTTCCTATCTGGATTCGGGCTTGAAGCTGAGCCGGATCAAAGACCGCAAAATGTCCAAGGGTTTGCTGCGGATTACCGGGGCGACTTATGACGACCTGCGAAAAAAGAACAAACCGATGATCTATATGTCTAAGGATTTGTCGGTTCGAGGGAAATCCTTGACGGTGCAGAACCTGATGATTGCCCGGAAGAACCTGGTTCTGGAGATGCTCTATTCCAAGGTCCCTATTGAAAAATCCAAGTTTCTAAGGCTGGGGCAAAGCTTGATCCAAAAGGTCCGTTTCTCTGAACGTCCTGGGGATGCTCCGCAATCTCCCCACAAGGCTCCCTCGTCGCAACCAGTAAAGCGAAAGTAGTTTGGGTCGAAAACCCCTCCAGGGTTTCCACGCTCCAAGGAAATCTCGGGCCATGTTCCCCCCCCGCTCCGTAAGTTCCTGCACGTCCAGCGGCGAGCGATTCTCTCGGAGCAACAATGACCTTCATCTTTTCCAGGCCCCACCTCCTAGGAGGCGCGAGGCAGAACAAAGTGATCTTTCTCCTTGCCAGCATAGGAGCATTGAGTCTAGGTTCCTGTGGGGGAGGAGGAGGGGGAGCGGATCCTGCTTCCCTCAAGGCTTCCTCCTTGAGGCCCTATTCCGGACCGATGGATGTTTCCGCCCGGCAACATTTTTTGTTTCGGACCCAATGGGGAGCCTCTCCCGCCGAGCTTCAAGAGCTGGCAACAATGGGGCTGGACGCCTGGATCGATCGGATGCTTTCTTTCCGGGAGCCTCCCCAGCTGGAAGCAAAGGCCCTCAAGGAATTGGGGGACGAGGACTTTCCTTCTCGGAGCGGCCTTGCTCGCTATTGGCTTTACCGGATGTTGCGGAACTCTAATGGTTTCCAAGAAGTCCTGGCCTATTTTTGGCATGACCACTTCGCAACATCCCAAAGCGTTCTTAAGCATTCCTCTCGCTATTTCTTTTTGAAGCACATCAGGCTCCTCCGGAAGGGAGGAGCGGGAAACCTCCGTATCTTTCTGAAAGACATTGCCAAAGATCCGGCCATGCTCCTCTGGCTGGATGGGGTGTCCAACCAGCGATTGAAACCCAACGAGAACTTCGGGAGAGAGTTCTTGGAGTTGTTTACTTTGGGAGCGGATCGTGGGTACTCCCAAAAGGATATCGAGGAGATTTCAAGGGCCTTTACCGGGTACAGGTTGCGCTTTGATTCCCTTTCGGGACAGAGTTTCGTGACCTTTGACGAAAAGCGTTTTGATCCTGGAATCAAGGAGATCTTCGGAGTGAAAGCGCCTTTCGATATGGACAGTGCGATTGATCTTACGATCGACCGCAGAGGCGTTGCTGAGTGGATCTGTGAACGCCTGTTCAGCTATTTTTGTTATCCTAATCCTCCGGGTGGAATCGTCGCGGAAATGGCGGGCTATCTTCGGAAGCACAACTATGAAATCCGCCCCCTTTTGCGACTTTTGTTCCGCTCGGAGGCCTTTTTTAGCCCCCGAGCCCGGCAGGGAATGGTGCGCTCTCCTCTTGAACAAGCGATCGGGTTTATTCGAACCACTGGTTTGGAGATCCCTCTCGAAGAGCTGGACGATGCCCTCCTAGCCCTCGGGAACCGACCCACGATGCCACCTCATGTAGGGGGCTGGCCCGAGGGGAAGGCTTGGATCAGTTCGCTCGGGCTCTTGGAGCGAGGGAACCTTCTCAATGAACTGTGTTCGGATCGCTACTACCAAAATAAGTTAGGGCTCAACTTGGCTTCTCTTCTCCCCCCGCGTGGGAAGCGCAGCGCCGAGGCCGTCCTGGATCGTATCTTGCTTTACCTTCGCGTAAGGCCTGATGCGGAAGAACGGCAGGTCTACCTGGATTTCCTGGGACAGAAGATTTGGTTCGAGGGAAAAAAACTCATGCATAAGAAGCATCCTTTTGACGGGGAGGACCCCCAGCAGGTGGATGAACGGGTCAGGGGCCTGCTCTTTCTTGTTTCGCAGCATCCCAGTGCTTGGCTCAAATAGGGGAGCAATATGACTAGGAACGAAAGGACTACGAACGAAAAACCCAAAGCATCCCGAGAACGCAGTGAAGGGGATAGCCTGGATCGGAGGGCTTTTTTAGGAATCCTCGCCGGAGGGGCCTGTGGCTTGGCGACCAGGCAAATCCTCTGGCCGATGGACCACATTCTGCATGCGCAAGCAGGGAACGAAAAAACACTTGTGATCCTGAACCTCGCGGGCGGCAACGACGCCATGAATATGGTGCCTCCCATTTCCCTCCCCGAGTATTACAAGCGTCGCCCCAGCCTGGCCATCCCGGCGAAGAGTGCGGTTTCACTTCTCCAAGGACCCAAGGGGACCAAGGAACATGCTTTGCACCCGAGTTTGAAACAGCTGGGTTCTTTTTGGAACCAGGGCGAACTGGCCATTGTCCGCAAGGTGGGGTATCCGGGAGCCAACGGGAGTCATTTTACGAGCGCCCGCATTTGGAGCCGGGGATATCGCAAGGATCTTTCTGCGCGGGAGGATTCGGGTTGGATTGCCCGGTTCCTGGATCAATACGGGAAGGGCCTGATTCCTGTGGTCGGGATCGGAACCGGAAGGAGGCTGGATTTTCGGGGAGGATCCAAGCGTTCCCTGATTGTGGAGCGTATCGGGGATTTCGGCTTCGATGGGGATCGTAGTTATCGGGCTCGTTCGCAGTATCGGAACCAGCTTCTTGCCAAGATTTATGCAAAACAGGGCAAGGAAGGAGTGGACCGTTTGCTGCGCCAGACCGGACGAAAGGTCTTCGGCAATCTGGGGAGGTTGGAAGCGGCTGCGAAGAATTACAAGAGTTCTGTCACTTATCCAGGATCCTCCCTTGCAGGGAGGCTTCGAGAGATTGCTGTTTTGATGAAGGCTGGGATCTTCCCTCAGATTGCCTACACCATCCATGGGGGGTTTGACACACACAGTGCGCAGGCCGGAAGGCATTCGAGCTTGTTTGGAACTTTGGACGCCGCACTGGCGGCGTTCAGGGATGATTTAATTGCGATGGGAGCTTGGAAGAAAACCGTGATCGTGATGATCTCCGAGTTCGGGCGCCGCAACTATGAAAATGGATCCAAGGGAACGGATCATGGAGCCGCTTCCTTTGTCCTTGTTTTGGGAGGTAATGTCAAGGGAGGCCTCCACGGTCCCCGTTTGACTCCTCAGGATCTCCAGGCACCCTCTCTACCCTATGCTGTGGATTTCCGAGATGTTTACGAAGCTCTTCTCAGCCAACACCTCGGGGTCAAAGCCGCGAATCTTTTCCCCGAAAGCAGGCCCGTCCACCAGAATCTTCGTTTGGTTTAACAGCGGCCTTGCTACCACTTCCTTTTTGATGATTCTGATCTCCCATCCCTACTCAAGAACAAGGCTAGCAAGGGTTTGTCACGAGAGTGACAGGAGATGCAAGTTCCTAGAAAAGTTTTAAAAAGATGGAGGCATGCGTCCTTGTTTGAAAGTCGGGAGAGTCCGCAGTTTTAGGATCAAAGGGCTTGGACCCAGGGACCTTAAGGAGAAGAAGGTTCGCCCTTTTCCTCGATAGGGCTTGAGCAAAACCCTTGGTAGAGGGTATGACATAGGTTCCCCTCCTTGGTTTTTCTTCCTTCGTGTTCGCTCTCTGAGAGGGACCGTTGGTTTATGGCCTCTTCATCTCTCCGGATTTCTCATGAAACATATTTGTCTTCCCACCCTTGTCTTTTCATCACCCAAATGCACTCTGACAAAAGCTCTCAATCTTTGGATTTTGGGCTTTTTTCCTGTGTTGCTTTTGGGGCTTCTTCCGTCCCTCCTCTTGGGTCAGGCTCCGAAGATGGTGGGCGACTTCAATCGGGTTGTCCCTCCTTCTCCCTCCTCGGACCCGGGAGGGTTTGCTGTGGTGGGATCTCGTCTT
>JALSSW010000114.1 GCA_026984035.1 Planctomycetota bacterium | reverse complement strand
TTCCCCTTTCCCCCCCAACCCCCCCCAGAAAACCCCCGTGGAAAACCCGCGTGGAAAACCCCGTGGAAAACCCGTGTGGAAAACCCGTCCGCGGGTTTTATGGTCGAAAGCCCTCCGGGCTTTCGATCCCCCCAAGACCAAAACCCAAAGAACCCCGAGAAGGAACATATTAAAAACCCCTAGCCATCGACGGGGAGTTGAGAATAAAGTGGAGCCTTGTCAACCGGGTATCGGAAGCGAGGTGTGAATCCTCCACGGTCCCGCCGCTGTGAACGCTGAATGCTTCTGCAAAACCACTGGCAAAAGATGCTGGGAAGGGCAGGAGATGGGCGGAAGTCAGAAGACGGCCCGGTTTTGAAACGTTCCTTTGTCTCTCGAGGATAGGAGGCTGGTATGTCCCGTCTGTCTTTTTTGCGGCGTGGTTTTCGCGCGCGGCCCGTGGTACTTTTTCTCCTGGTGTTATCCGCAGCCTTCGCCCGCTTGCTTCCCCATCCTCCCAACTTTACGCCGATTGGAGCCATGGCACTTTTTGGGGGAGCCCTTTTTTGCTCGCGCAAGGCCGCCTGGCTGGTTCCTTTGGCCGCCATGTTTGTATCGGACCTCGTCCTTTTCCTTTGGCATGGCTGGCCCTTGGGCTGGATGACTCTCGTGATCTATGCCTGCATTTTGGGGTCTGTGGAAATCGGAAGGAGAATGGGACCGGCCAAGGGCCTTTGGTCCGTGGTTTTCGCATCTTTTCTTTCCGCGCTCCTGTTCTTTGTTGTGACCAACTTCGCTGTTTGGCTGGGGAGCACCTTCTACCCCAAAACCTTACTCGGACTCTGGGAGTGCTACCTTGCCGCCCTTCCCTTCTTCGGGAATACCCTTGGGGCCTACGCGCTGTATGGGCTCGCTTTGTTCGGAGGCTTTTCCCTGTTGGAAGGGCGCGTCAGGGCTCTCTCCCCTTCCAAGATCTAGAGGGTGGATAGGGAGCGGATTCTGCTCTCTTGGAGCAGCGGGAAGGACAGCGCTTGGGCTTTGAAGGTCCTTCGGGCGGATTCCCGCTTTGAAGTGTGCGGGCTTTTGACTACCGTCAACCAGAAGTTCCAGCGAGTGGCGATGCATGGTGTGCGGGAGAGCCTGTTGCAAGCCCAAGCCGCATCGGTTGGCTTGCCCTTGTTTTCGGTCCCCTTGCCGCAGCCCTGTTCGAACGCGATTTATGAACAGCGCATGGGACAGGCCCTAAAGAAGATCAGACTCCAAGGCATCAGCGGCATTGCATTTGGGGATTTGTTTTTAGAAGAAGTCCGAGCCTATCGGGAGCGACAGCTGGCTGCCTCGGGGTTCCGGTCTTTTTTTCCCCTTTGGGGTCTGGATACCCCTGAACTTGCCTGGGAGATGATTGGCCAAGGCTTGCGGGCCATCCTGACCTGTGTGGATCCGCGATTTTGTCCCAAGGAAATGGTTGGGCGCGACTTTAATGCGCAGTTCCTTGAAGATCTCTCCGCGGAGGTGGACCCTTGCGGAGAAAACGGCGAATTCCATACCTTTGCCTATGGGGGACCTTGTTTCTCACGGCCGATTTTTCTGGAGCGGGGGAGGATTGTGGAACGGGATGGTTTCGTTTTCCACGATCTTCTCCCTGGGCCCGAAGTCGGGGGGGCTCCGATCAAGGGAGTTGAAGTCAAGGATTCTTGAAGGGAAGAACCCGCAGCCTTCCTTTCTTATCAAGGATTCCCCGAACAAAGAGGGGACCTGGTTTCAGGCTTTCGAAGAAGGCTCGCTCTTTTGGCTTCTCTCCTGCGATGAGCTGAAACAGCTGGCCCGTTTCGGGAACCTTTAGGATTCCATGCAAAGGACCCTTTCTTTGAAAGCGTCCCCGGACCTGCAATTCCAGAAGCAAGAGTTCAAAGCCGGCATCTTTGACCGCTCCTGCGATTTTCATGGGGTCGATGGCCTTTCCCTTGGGGGGGAGGAAGCGGACCTCGGCTTTTTCCATATCCATAGAATAATTGCGTGCGCCCAACTGGCGCTCCAGGGCTCGTTCGAGCCCGCCGCTTCATATGGGTCAGGTGATGCCACCGATGACTCCGATGAAGAACGATGGGTTCTTTGGGGAGGGCCTTTCGGGAGCCGGGAGCCTTTGACGAGCCCAGGCGGATGGAAGGTTCGCTTCCCTGGCAAGCAATGAGCAGGGCGGAGAGGCCGAGAAGGGGGAGATAAGGATGGTGGCGCAAAATCGTACTCCTTTTCAAAAGAAAGAATGAGAAGGTTGGTGATCTACTGAAAAAAGTGGATTGGGATCGACTTAAAATCTGAGGCGGAATCCAAAAATGCTGACCCAGTCTTCTTCGAGCTGATTTCCATTCAGGTCGAGGAGGAGGGGGAGCTGGATGGCCCCCTCGAGGAGAAAGTTTTCGTTGAAAATGAGCTGAAGACCGAGGGTGCCGAAGATTTTGTTTCCTCCTGTGTTGCCGATGCGCATTCCTCCGCTTTGGTCTTTGGAGGCG
>JALSSW010000113.1 GCA_026984035.1 Planctomycetota bacterium | reverse complement strand
TTGGCTGTTTTGGTTGCCGAATTGGTGGCAGTCATTGTTTTTATCTCGATATAGATAACAAAAAAGTGGACAAGAAAAGCGGAAGTCAGGAAAGGGAGGTTTTCGGCATGGAGAATGGCAGCAACCCTGCGCCCTTCATCCCTGCTTCCCTAGTTTCCCTCTCGCCCAGCTTCCTAACCCACTCAAATCTTGAGTTCAAACATTCCCAGGAACCGAGTTGGTTAAAAAAGTCGAACGATTCTACTTGCCCAGATCTCTTCGGCAAGGGCTCCTAGCGGAATTCATTCCTCTTTTTTGGATCGTAAAAATCCAGGCGAAAGGGATTCCAAGCATTTTGCTCGGCAGCAAACTCCTCATCTTCCGTCACATCGGGATTCTCCTCCTGTTCTTCCGGAAAATCCACCTGGAAGATTCGAAGCCCCTGGACTCGGTGCAAGGGGATGATTGGGAACATTTTTGCTTTTTCCCCTTGATCATCACGAACCCAAACACACCTTGCCCGTGCAATCTGAAAGGCTTTTCCGTCCTCATCCCTTTTGTAGACAGCCGCAAGGTGGATGGTAAAGACATTTGAACTTGTGGTTAAAAGAGCCTTAAAGCGATCAAGGGCATCATTCTCGGGGAGAAGCTTCCAATCCTCGACCTGGTCAAGGTCTTGGACACTCGTGAAAATCTTGTATTTGGGTCCTTGATCCTCTTCAAGTTCTTGGTCATCTCCTGGCTTTGCTTTTTTTTCTTCGATTTCATTTCGATAACGAAGAATCGATTCGATCACCGAACCCGGGATTTCGGCAGTGGGCGCAAGAGCTTGCAGAACTGCCCTTGGTGCCGTGTTCAGGTTGATACGAACACCAGGCCCAAGTGGCTTCTCTGGGTCCTCCTGCTCAGAGCCCTTTCCTGTCTTTCCATTTCCCCCAGACTGGGACCTACTGTCCCCGGCTCCGCCTCCAGCCTGGCTCCCAGCCCCTCCCTCCCCTGGTCCCCCAGAAAGAGGAGTTCGGCGCAAGGAAGAGTAGACCGTCAAAACGGATTCAAGACCTGGAAAGAGATCTCTACCGACAATTCGATCCGGGAAAGCTTCCTTGGGAATCCGGCCAGTCAGCATCAACTCATGGAGAGAAAAAGGGGGTAAGACCTCCGATTTATCCAGCTTATAGTCCCCTCGCAGTGGGGGCTTGGGAAGATTGTCATTGCGGCTTTCTCCCTGCATCCATTGCTCCATGGACTCAACCCAGGTTTCGGCCTCTGACCTGCTTAGGTCAAAATCCGCATCCTCCCAAAGCTCATCCAAAAGCCGAATCAGCCTTTTTCTGGACCGATCTCGAAACTCTGAATCGGGTGAAAGAAGGGTCAAGAGATTGAACTTCCTGTTCTCATCCTCAACAAAGGCATAAACCGTCAAGCGGTCATCTTCAAAAACAACATAGGGCTTAAACCAGGAGTCCCGGCTCGAATCTCCCGGATCTCCTCCAGCTCCTTCTCCCCCGGAGCTCCCAGCTCCACCAGCTCCTCCAAGTTTTCCAAGTGCTCCGGCCCCACCAGAACCTGCACCTGGAGATCCTTCTCCGCTCCCCCCGTCGGAATCCCCGGCCAGGTCATCTAAAACCTTTGCAAGCCCAACTTTGAGTGCTTGCCCCTCCATCGTTTCGATCGAAAGGTTTTCTGCTGTCATCCGATCAAACTCTGAAGTCGTCACCAGTTCAGCAACAATGATATACAGAAGGGTGATGATCAACAAAACGAGAACAAGAGCGATGCCCTTCTCCTTCCGGTTCTCCCTAAAGCTAGAGTTCTTCCGATTCAAAGTTTCCCTTCTCCGTTTTTCCTTGATTCCTGTGCCTTTATTCCTGCCCTTAATCCATGATCCAAAAAACAAAAAGGTTGAAAGATGAAGAAAAGACCAAATGGAACCGGGCTAACAGCTAAAAGACGGCCAACTTAAGAGATTCTTCCTTTTCGCAACAAGAACCCACATCATTCACGGTCTGACAAACCCAACTCCTCAAGCAAGAGAAGATCGAAAGACATGATAGGCTTAAGAGGAAATCCCAATTGGGGGGATTAATATCCCCCACCAAGAAAATCATCCCCTTCTAATCCCTCCAAATCCCCCTCGAATCCATAAATAACCTTAGGGTGAATCATGAAGATCACTTCATTGTAACTGTTCTGAGTAAAGGTGGACCGGAAGAGATAGCCCAAAATGGGAATGTCCCCCAAAATCGGAAGCTTAGAAATATTTTCAAAATGATTTCGAGTGATCAAGCCACCAATTGCGGTAGATTTACCACTAGGAAGGAGAACTTGCGTTGTGGCTCTCCGGGTGGAGATATTGGGTGTGGGTATGGGATCCGTATTCGAAAACCCCGTTACAGCGGATACGTCAGCCTGAATCTGGAGATAGACCATATCTCCAGGTGTCACAACGGGTCGAATCGCGAGGGTGACTCCCACGTTTGCGAATTTAATCGAAGTTTTCGTATTGTTTCCGATGATTTGGGCTTGGGGATAGGGGATTTGAGTCGTG
>JALSSW010000112.1 GCA_026984035.1 Planctomycetota bacterium | reverse complement strand
CCTCTTTTCACTTTGCCATGCGAGGCTCCGCTGCACATCGACAATCCCGTTGTCAATGGACCAAAAACCGAGCGCCAGAAGAAGGCCGATTCGGATCTTGTGTTTCAGCCCGGGTATCTGTGCGATCCCCACGATGGCCAGGGAGAGTCCGAGCACGGGAGTAAACCAGAGCCTGTCCCCAAAGACAGTCCCGATCGGGAAAAGAAGGTTCGAAACCGGCAGGGAAAAGAGAAGATACACAAAGGCTCCTCGACCCAGGTTCGGGAACTTGGTTCCGAGGCGCAGCCCAAAGGCGAGAAGGGCGAGCACAAGGAAGCCTACGAGGGCAAGAGGGGCAAAGAAGGAGGGTAAAACCGGGAAGACCCAGGGGCCATAATCGCAGGAAAGGTCGAAGGGAAAGAGACTCAGCCTGAAGCTGTTGGCATAGACCCAGGCCGCAGTCGGGAGGCGTTGGAGAAAGGGGAGGCTAGCGAAGGGATTGGCCTGGGGGAGGATGGGAACCCAGCCCAGCCCTTGGGCGCCGGAACGCAGCAGAAAATAGGGAAGGAGAACTGCGACCAACAAAGCCAAGTGAGAGGGAGCGCGGCGGCGGAGCAGGGACAGCCATTCTTTGATGGGAGCCAAGGGTATCAGGCAGAGGAAGAGCCAAGCCAGCCCCGTCTCCTTGAAGGTTGCGGCAAGAAGGAGGGCAAAAGCAGCCCCAAAAAAGCGGAAAAGGCGGGCGGCTCCCTTTGCTTTGAAGCTGGCGCCATACAGGAGGAGCCCCAAAGAGCCCCCCACAAAGGCCCCCAGCTCCGCCCGCCCCACGAGCGCCGCAACGGCCTCTGCGTGCAAGGCGTGCAACCCGAAAAACAAAGTTCCAAGCAGAGCCGGAGTCCGGCCGGCAACCCTTCGGAGGATTCGGTAGGCGAGAAGGACCGCAAGCAGGTAGAACACAAGGTTCACGCTGTGCTGCGCCATCCCTTCGGCCTCGCTCTCTCCCCCCGGGGCGAGGAGAGCCTTGGTCAGCGCAAAGCTAAGGATGGTGGTCGGGCGATAGAGGGGGCTCTTGGCTCGGATTCCATCCCAATAATGGGTCCCGTAGTAGCGGCTCAAAGGCTGCAACTCCGCAATCAGGGGATTGCTCCGGCCATCGGGGTATCGAGAGGCGGCCACGGCCCCATCATCCAGAGCAAAGCCACCTTTGAAGGTGGGCGAAAACACGAGGAGGACCAAAGCCAGGATCCCGAACAAGAAAAGCCGCGCCCTTCCCTTGTCCATCAGCGACCCTTGCAGGCTTTGGCCCAAGCCTGTTCGCGCAGCCTGGGGAGCAGATCCTTCACGGTGATCCCTCGGGCCCTTGCCTCAAATCCCAGAAGAACCCGATGGCGGAGGGCCGGCAGGACAAAGCGATCCACATCCTCCCGTGAGACGTGATATCGCCCGTTCACGAGGGCCGCCACTCGGGCAAGGGCCAGAATCGAAATGCCCGCCCGTGGGGAAGCCCCCAATCGAATGACCGGCCCCCCATCCAGCCCCTCTCGGCTCTGCGTCAGGGAACAAAGCGCAGCCACGTAACGCGCCAACTCATCCGCCACAAGAACCTCCTGGGAAAGGCGCGCACATTCCAACACCGTTTTTGGGTCGAGGACAGCCTCCGGCAATTCCCGTTTGGGAGGCCCGACAACCAAAGCCCCCAAGACCTCATCCTCCGGGTAAGGGACTTCCAGGCAGAGAGCGAAACGATCCAACTGAGCCTCCGGCAAAGGATATGTCCCTTCCATCTCCACAGGGTTTTGCGTCCCAACCAGCGAAAAAGGTTGGGGAAGTTCCCGCGTCCGCCCAAAAGAGGTCACTTGCCCCTCTTCCATCGCCTCCAGCAAAGCCGACTGCGTCTTGGGGGTCGCTCGGTTCAGTTCATCCGCCAGAACAAGATTGGCAAACACCGGCCCCTCACGAAAGTGAAACCCAGTCCCACCGTCGGGCCGATCCTCCAGGATCTCGGTGCCCGTCACATCCGCCGGCATCAAATCGGGAGTGCACTGAATCCGTGAAAAGCGACAGCCCAAACTCGCAGCCACCGCTTTGACCAAAAAGGTCTTCCCCAAACCCGGCAAACCTTCCAAAAGGACATGGCGCCTCGCCAGAATCGAAAAAAACAGAGGCTCCACCAGGTTCTCCCGCTGCCCCAAAAAAGAAACCCCCAAGGCATCCAGGCAGAGCCCGACCCTTCGGGCAAGCTCCCCCACACGTCTCTCCAGATCTTTTGTCTCGGTATTTGCCTTCATCCTGGAACCACCCACATACTAGCCCCCTTGATTCCCGATCTCACTGCATCTTCCCGAGTGTTTTTCCTCTGGATTCCCTTGCGCTTTCCCCTGCGCTTTCCCCTGGGGGATTTGCCTATCGATGTTTACCCAGCGAGTTTTCTTCGAAGCCTCACACTTCATCCCATTCGTTTTGGGGATATCCTGAGTTTCAATGAACCCTCTTCATAAACCTCAGAGCCTCATTCTTTGCTTGGGTTTCTTTTCTCTCGTCGCTGCATGT
>JALSSW010000111.1 GCA_026984035.1 Planctomycetota bacterium | reverse complement strand
GGCGAAGGGGACCTGATACATTCTTCCAAAAATGATGGGTGAGTCCGGGACATTCCCGGCCGAAGACACATCAATCACATCCACGCCTTCGGCCTTTAGAGCCTTTGCCACTTCAACGGCTTCTTCAGGAGTGAAACCCTCCTTTCCCATCCAATCGCTTGCCGAGATGCGGACGAAAATTGCTTTGTTTTGTGAAAAAGCTTCCCGCACGGCTCGAAACACTGCGAGGGGAAAGCGCATCCGGTTTTCCAGGGAGCCTCCGTAGGAGTCACTGCGATGGTTGGTGAGAGGTGAAAGGAAGCTGGAGAGTAAATACCCGTGTGCCATGTGGAGTTCAATCAGATCGAAGCCTGCCTCGTCGGCCCGCTTGGCGCCATCCACGAAGGCCGTAAGAACGCGCGCAAAATCCTCTTCTTCCATGGCCCGGGGGCTGGGCCAGTCTGCTCTGAAGGGCAGGGCGCTGGGTCCGATGGTCTCCCAAGCTCCCTCATCTTTGGTAAGGGGTCGGTCCTCTCCGGACCAGGAATGGGAGGTCGATCCCTTGCGTCCGGCATGTGCGATCTGCATTCCAATTTTGGCCCGGCTGTTTTGGTGGACAAAATCGACGATCCGTTTCCATGCGTCCCGATGCGCATCACTCCAGATGCCTGCGCAGCCCTTTGTGATCCGGCCCATTGGTTCCACATTACACATTTCGGTGAAGACCAAACCGGCACCTCCAAGAGCCAGACCTCCGAGGTGGACCAGGTGCCAATCCTGGGGGATTCCCTCTTTTGCCGAATACTGGCACATGGGGGAGACCACGATTCGGTTGTCGAGGCTTAGGGGCCTTTTTGGATGGTCGAAGCGGAAGGGAACAAAGGCGGGAACCGGCCAGCTTCCGTCGGATTCGGGCTCGGCGCCCTGGGCCTTGGCAAAATCCTCTCGCCTTTGATCCACCAACTCGGGATCGCGCAATCTCAAGTTATCATAGGTAATTCGCTTGCTGCGGGTCATCAGGTTAAAGGTGAATTCGATAGGATCCTGCTCCAGGTATCGCGCCGAGTTCTCGAACCACTCAAGGCTTGTTTGTGCGGTCTTCTGGAGCTTGAGACCATCCACGTAACGTGCCTCCTGATAGGCTGCCAGGGTGGCGGGGATATCCTCCCATCCATGATCGCGAAACGCATCTCTGAGAGCTACGGCATCTTCCATCGCGAGTTTTGTCCCCGAGCCGATGGAGAAGTGAGCGGTATGAGCAGCGTCCCCCAGGAGGACGACTTTGCCTTTGTGCCAACAGTCGTTTCGCACCGTAGGAAAGGTCCGCCAGATGGACCGATTGGTCAAGAGCTTGGCCGAACCCAAAAACTCCGAGAAGAGATCCTGGCAGTAGGCGGCTGATTCTGTTTCATTTGCCTTGTCAAGCCCAGCTTTCCTCCAGACCTCCTCGCGGCATTCGACGATCCAAGTACTGAGCCCTTCTTGGAAGGGGTAGGCATGCACCTGGAACAAACCGTGTTCCGTCTCCTTGAAGACAAAGGTGAAGTTCTCGAGTTGTAGGTTGGTCCCAAACCATGCGAACTTGCATTTGCGCCAATCCAGGCTTGGCTTAAAGGTCTCCTTATAGCTTTCCCGGACCATGCTGTTGATTCCATCCGCACCCAGGATCAGGTCTGCGTCCATGACTTCGGAAAGGTCCTGGATCTCCCGTTCGAAATGGAGCTGAACTCCGAGTTCCTTGCAGCGATTCTGCAAAATCAACAGAAGCTGTTTCCGGGCCAAGCCTGAAAATCCATGCCCCTTGGAAACGGTCCAGGTTCCCCGGATCCATGTTCGCATCTGTGACCAATGGATAAAGGAATCTGTGATTGCTTTGTAACTCTCCGGGTCCGCTTCTTCGAAGCCCCCCAGGGTCTCGTCCGAAAAGACCACTCCCCAGCCAAAAGTATCATCGGGTCGGTTCCGCTCGAAGACCTCGATCTCCGCTTCCGGATGCAGCTTTTTTAAGAGGATTGCGCCATAGAGGCCCGCCGGGCCGCCGCCGATGCTCGTGATCTTCATAGAAAAGGTGTACTCGGTCTCGCGCACCATTTCCATGCCAGAATTCACCTGGCCTTGCTATCCTCTTTGCCCATGTCGGATCCATCCATTGCCGAACGTTTTCAAGAGCTCCTCCAAAACCTTCCTAAGCCAAGTTCCATCCAAGAGTTTCGGGAGGCGCAAAAGCCCTTTGCTCCCTTGTTCAACGAGGATCCTCCTGCCGTCGGCAAGGTTCTCGAGGGGGTTCGCTTTCGGCGGGTCGCAGGCCTTGAGTTG
The DNA here is from genome assembly GCA_026984035.1 of Planctomycetota bacterium. Taxonomy (GTDB): domain Bacteria; phylum Planctomycetota; class UBA1135; order UBA1135; genus HyVt-539. The sequence continues at coordinate 9,607 of JALSSW010000111.1, read as the reverse complement.
CATACGGATCTCTTAATCCCCGAGGGAAAAGGCCCTCATCCCATTCTCCTGTTTTTGCATGGAGGTGGGTGGGTCATGGGCAAGCCTGCCAACATGCGCAAGCTGGGGCTTCGCTTTGTCGAGCAAGGGTTTTTGGTCGTGATTCCTGATTATCGCTTAGCTCCGGAGCATCCCTTCCCCGCTGCCTACGAAGACTGTCGCCAATGCCTTCGTTGGGCCTATGAAAACGCCCTCGGTTTTGGTGGGGACCCCAGTCGTATTTGTATCGGTGGGGATTCGGCCGGGGCCAATCTCGCGGCCGCGATTGCCACAGCCGAGCCTCTCCCCTCCGGCCTTTCCCTCGCCGCCTCCCTCCTCCTCTATGGGACCTATGACCTCCGCAGCCTTGACAAGAGGATGCAAGAAATGGGGGGGGTGTTCACCAACCCAGAGCTTCTTCGCATGATGGCCGACGCTTATGCCGGTGGCCGAGCCACCGAACCCTGGGCCAAAGATCCCAGGGTTTCCCCCCTCCCCAAGGCCCATTTGCTTCCCCCCAGTCTGGTCGTATGCGGTTCGATGGATCCCTTCCTCTCTCAAAGCGAAGAACTCTTCCAAGTCTTGAGCGAAAGAAGTCGGGGAGACCGGTTCCTTCTTGCTCCGGGAATGCCGCACGCCTTCGCGCAGATGGAGTTCTTGCCAGGGGTTCCTGAACTCCTCCGGGAAATGGGAGGCTTTTTATCCAAAGCTTTGAATGTTTGACCGCTTCCTAAGACAAGATCCTACCTCAGTCCGTCAATCCAAGCGCCGATCAGATCTGAGCCTTCTCTGTCTACCACGTGGCTTCCGAGGGGTGGCATCCTGAACTTGTCCAGCCGTCGCATGCGCAGCCAGAGGACGCTCAGCTCTTTTTTGCCTTTGGTGATCCGACGGGCGTTGGGCACACCGAGGTTGCCGGTCGTGGGAAGGACTCCGACGAGGTTCATCTTGTTGAGAGCTGTGTCGAAACGAAGGTCCAGGCCGCCTGGGGCGGGTGCTCCTGGCCGGTGGCAATTGGAGCAGTTGGCATCGAGATAGGAGCGGGCGCGTTTTTCTACTGAGTCCCAAGGGCTGTTCTGGGGAGCCATGCGGGGCAAGGTCTGGGGATGGCCGATGTTTTTATTGAAGAGAGCGATGTGATTCCACGAGCGCAATTCATTATCGGTTGCGTTTGCATAGGGGAAGTCGCGGTTGAGTTGGGCGGTTTTGGGTCCGAGGACATAGCCCGCAGCAGCAGTGTGGCATTGCATGCATTGGCTCATATTGGGGAAGTCCCAGGTCTGGGTGCGGAATCCTCCCGGTGCCTTAGGATCCCGCACCCGAATGGTTGTAATCCCTCCTCCGGGCAGGAAATCGGCGTCTGTTTGTGCCGCATTCCAGCGGTAGGTGTAGCCCGCCCAGCCCTGCTTTTCGTGAATCAGTACGCGGGTCTCGAGGCGGGTGGGAGAAGGCCCCCCCGTGTCGGCTTCAATGTGTTTGAGCAGCACAGTCCCCACAGGGAAGGTCCAGGGTTTATTCGGATTCAAGGTGTCGAAACCAATCTTGCTTGTTCCGGGAAGGGCAATCCATCGCCTTTTTTTTGTGCCATCGGACCAAAGGATGGTGTTGACCCTGTATTCGATAAACCCTGGGGTGGGAGTCAAGCTTTGTAAATTTTTAAAGGCCCCTGTCTGCGAGAGCTTCTTGGGTATCTTGCTTGTGTTTCCATTTCCTGCGCCCTCAATCCGCATGATGGACCCACTTAAGGAGATCGCATAAAGCTCTCCGTTTTGATCTTCACCGAAGCTGTCGAGAGAAGAGAGCCGGGCAACCTTGGTGTTGGAAAGGACCTTTTTCTTGGCTTTGTCATATTCCAGAACCCAAATGTTTCCGGTCACATAATCGCCATAAAGATACTTACCGATGAGGTTTTGGATCTTGCTGCCCCGATAGACATAACCTCCTGTGATGGACCGAGCTAAGCCCGTGCTCTGGAGGATATCAATCACCGGGGGGATGGGGGGGGTCGGAGCCTTGTGCTTTGAGGACCCATATCGCCGGTTACCCTCCATGAGTCGCCATCCGTAATTGCCACCTTTGGTGATTAAATCGATCTCTTCTACTGCGTTTTGTCCCACGTCCCCTGCCCACAGGTCGCCGGTTTTTCGGTCAAAGGAAAAACGCCAAGGATTGCGGAGACCATAGGCCCAAATCTCCTGCTTCCATCCTTTGGTATTGCCTGCAAAGGGGTTGTCCTTAGGAATGCTATAGGTTGTGCTGTTTTTGGGGTCGATCCTGAGAATGGCTGCGAAGAGCGTCCCAAGGTTCTGGCCATTATCTTTGGGATCGCCTCCTGATCCCCCATCCCCCAAACCAATGTAAAGCATCTGATCAGGCCCAAAAGCAATCATTCCTCCATTGTGATTCCCATAGGGTTGTTTCAGGCGGAAGATGATCTGTTCGCTGTTAGGGTCTGCAAGGTCCTTGTCCTTTGAGGATACTTTGTAGCGTGCGACAATCGAATAATGGGTCCCGGGGGTGGAGTAGTAGACATAGAAGATTCCGCTCTTGGCGTAGTCTGGCTGGAAAGCAAGCCCGAGAAGTCCACGTTCTCCATAGGGATAAATCTTCTTGGAGATATCCAAGAAAACTTTGGCGCTAGTGACTTGGGGGTTGTTGGGAAAGACAAGAATCTTGCCTCCCTTTTGGACGACGAAGATGCGGTTGCTGTTGTCCGGGGCTGCAGTCAGATACAAGGGTTGGCTGAATCTCAACTTGGGGAAAGCGGTCACAAGTTTGATTTGTCCTGTGTTTCCACGATCCAGGGGAAACTTCAAACCGCTGACTACGGTCCGGCGCAGGAGCCCAAAAGGACGGGGTCCTGGGGTGACAATGGGGCTTTGTTTTATGGCAGTTCCACCACTACTGGGTCCGCCATTTTGCTTGTTTCCCGGTCCTCCCTTGCCCGGATTCGGCGCTTGTTTGGTGGGGAGCTCCGAAGTGGCATCTGATCCACAAGAGCCATAAAGGAGGGTGAGCCCAACAAGGAGAGTGGGGAGGTATTTTGAATCGATCATCGATGTGGTTTCATCCAAGAGGAGGGAATGCCGGGGGGATCCCAAAACAGAAGGCTGAGGAATTTTATACGCTGATTCAATCCCGGACGGCCGGAAAAAAGGGAATTTGCAAAATCCTAAGCGTCTTTCTCAGGGGGTTTTAGTCCTGTGCGGAGGAAAACGCCCTCACATGGGAAAATGGGGATGAGGGGAAGCTTTAAGATCCTTTCTCAACTGTTTCTTAAATCGTCTCCTCATTTCCTAATTTTTGAGGCGCTCGGCCAATTCCCTGTGGAAGAGCCGAATTGCCGAAGCCAGGGGAGCTGCGTCCATCGAGGGGAGCCCGCAACGCCCCTTCCCAGGAGCAAATGCAGCGATTTTTTCGATGGCCCCAGCGAAGTCTCCCGGCTTGCCCGCTTTGATGCCTTCCATGATATGCAAAAAGTTTCCCGTGATCATATTGCAGGGTGGGCATTGCCCACATTGGGAGTCAGCAAAAAACTTTGCGATGGTCATCAAGCGAGGGAGAGGATCTTGGCCTTCTTCAATCCATGAGAGCCCCCCGCAACCCAAGCTGCTTCCGGCAGCCTTTAGAGCTTCGAAGGAGATGGGGAGATCCAAACTCTCCGGGCCCAAAAAAGCACTGGACATGGCCGGCTGGAGCGCGCGGATCCTCTTGCCGCTTCGCGTCCCTCCCCCAAGTTCCTCGATGAGGTATCGGTAGGTTGTCCCAAAGGGAACTTCATAGACTCCCGGGCTTTTCGCTCTCCCACCCAGGGTGAGAAGCATGGTTCCCTTACTCTCCTCCGTTCCAATCTTGCCGTATTCCTCTCCACCCATCCTGAGCAGGATGGCCGCGTGGGCAAGGGTTTCCACATTGTTGATGGTCGTCGGCTTTCCATAGAGTCCAGCTTCACTCGGAAAGGGCGGCTTCCCTCGAGGTTTCGCCGGGCCACCCTCTATAGAGTCGATGACCGCAGTCTCTTCTCCTGCAACATAGGTGGGAGGAGCGAGATGGAGGTGGAGGTCGAAATCAAAGCCTGTCCCAAGGATACGTTTGCCCAGGAAGCCTTCTCGCTTCAGTGCTTCCATGGCTTCCTCAAGCGAGGCTCTTGCTTCCTCCATTTCGTCAATGATGTAGACAAATCCTTTCGAAGCCCCTGTTGCATAAGCGGCGAGTAACAGTCCCTCCAAAACCTTGTGCGGGTATTTCTCAAGGAGGAGGTGATCTTTTTTGCTGCCCGGTTCATGTTCCCCCCCATTGGCGATGACGAACTTATGTTCGTTGTCGATTTCTGCCGCAATCCGCCACTTTCGCGCCACGGGAAAGCCTGCGCCACCCCGTCCGCGGAGCCGGCCCGCCCCTACCTCGTCAATCAGAGATTGTGGAGGGCGTCCTTCTCCCAGGGTTTGTCGGAGGGCTTCGTAGCCTCCCTCCTTGCAATAGGTTTCAAAATTTTGCCGTTCCCCTTCAGGAAGGTCGGTGAGAAGAAGTCGCTGCCTTTCCATGGTGGAAAAATAACCCAGCAGAAGTCTTCTGCCAAAGCCTGAATCATGGAGAGGCTGAGGGATTTAGACCTAGCCTGAAGGAAAGGAGTGAACTCAGGAAGAAACACCGGAAGAGAACAGGGGGGCGCGAAATATCGGAGAAGTCGGAGAAGAACCTTGTCCTTGACAATCCTTCCAAATGCTTCCAGTATGAATCCTCCGGATGCGGAGATTCCTTATAGGGATTCTTTCTCGAATCATTTTCCGCCTCCTTTCCTTCATTCTTTTTCTCGCCTGCCCTTCTTGTGTGATTCCCATTTTCCTTTGTTTGGTCACTTTTGATTGCCCCAAGAAGCCTTGGAGCAGGTTCACTTTTATTGGTTTTTTTACTGCGTGGGCCGATGGCCCCGTTCGACTCAAGACTCCGTATTCTCTGTGGAGAGCTTTTGCCTCAAAACCGGGATTCTTCGAAAACATCTGAACCTTTTTAAGGTGCTTAAGCCCCAGGAGGGTGATGGCTGCTTCGAAAGATCTTTTTGAGACACATTCCTTTTCCCAGGTTCTGCAAGGTTCGTATTGGGCTGTGCATTTCACGAACCGGAATCTTAGGTCAAGCTGAGAAAACCAGGCAGATTCGGAGAAAATCACATGAGATCCATTTCTCTGTGCTTGAAGGCACTTTTTCCCCTCTTTCTTTTCCTTGGCTCTTCGCTCTTTGCCAGGGACTATTACGTCAATGGTAAAACCGGCAAGGACATTCCCACCGGGGGGACCATCCATTCCCCCTGGAAGACGATTGCTTACGCTTTGACACAAGTCCCCTCACCGACAAATCCAAAATTGGATCATGTCATCCACATTGTTGGGGGCCAAACCTATGTACAAACCCAAGCTCTTCAGATGAAATACAATGTTCGCCTTGTGGGTGATCCTGTGGGGACGCGCATGCCCCTCATCAAGGGTTCCAAAAGTCTTTCCTCGCTGATTCATTTTCCCGCTAGTGTTCTTTTCAACCGTAAAACCTCTGGCTTCAAATACCTTGTGCTCGAAGGGGCGGTTTACGGGGTCACCATGGGAAGCACCGGTGGAAAGAAGCATCAACCCGAGATCCTCTCTTCACGGTTTCGCAAGCAGGGGAAGGCGGGTGTTTTGATTCGACAGGTGGGAACCACCATGAGTGATCCTCGCTTTTTCGATTGCTGGTTCAGCGAAGAACCCTATGGAATCAAAGCCGAAGCCTCTGGAGGAGGCGCTGTGTTGCGGCCGGACGTGGACGAATGTCGGTTTTGGGCCAATACGATCGCTGGCATTCATCTGACAGATCAGAGTCATGGTGCGGCTGATGTTGGGGGCTTCGTGCAGAATTCCTGGTTCGAAGGGGGTGGAGATGGAGTCCATGTCGAGTCGGGGAAGAACGCAGCGAATACCAGGATTGCTTTTCGTGGGAATTCCTTCCATCAGCAAAAGGGGGATGGTTTGGAGATCGTTGTGAATATGCCTTATGACCCAAAAGTCACCATCGAGGATTGTTCCTTTTCTTCCTGCGGAAGGGGGATCCGGATTACGGGAACATTTCCTCCAGGCGTCTATTCCTTCACCCTAAAAAGAAATGTCGTGATGAACAGTCTCAAGGTCGGGGCTGGTGGCTTTGACACGAGCATGGTCCGAACCGGAACGGGAACCGTGTCCATTCGTTTTCTGAGCGAAAACAATCTCGCGATTGGAAACGGAACTTATGGCTTTTTGTATTCCTTTGGCTCGGATCTTCAGCTCAGCTTTGACTCCTTCGGGGACCGAGCTTTGGAGAATGGGTTTCGGGGCACCAAGTTTTCTTGTTCTTCAAAAAACGCTTCGATTCGCTTTCGAGGGGGCATTCTCGCAAATAATCGTAGGATGGGGATGTCTCTGAATGCAGTTTCCAGGGCAAAGGTCCAGTTCATGACTTTTGCGGACAATGGGGCTTACGGGTTTTATTCGATTTCCAACACCCTATACCAAATCGACCACTGCATTTTCGCGAACAACTCTTTTTTCGACGCGAGTGTTCCGAGCAGTCAGGCCATTAGCTATTCGCTTTTCCAGGGATCGAGCAGGGTGGGTAAGGGGAATCTCAAAGCCGTCCCCAAGCTTGCGCGGCCAAGCTACCATCTTCTTCCGGGCTCTCCCTGCATTGATGCGGGGGATTCCGCGGCCCTTGCTCCGTCAATGGATTTTGAGGGGGATCCAAGGGTCCTGGCCGGGAAAGGTAACAAAAAGATTCCCGATATCGGAGCGGATGAGTTTTCCCCCACGGGGAGTGCTCATGGCTTTGGCATCGATGGTTTTGGGAATTTGGGGTTTCGGCCAAGGATCGGTGTGACGGGATCCCCTCGCGATGTCCGAATCGGGAGGAGTTTTGGGATTACTCTTCTCAATGCCAAAGACTTGAGTAACTCCAAAGCAGGGGTCGCTGCCCTGATGCTTGGATCGGGAGAGACCGGCCCTTTCGGACATTTTGATCTTGGCTTTGTGGGAGCTCCCGGCAACTTCCTCTGGACGAATCCTCTCTTTATTGCTCCTCCTGTCAGGCCTGACGGGAATGGATCCGCAAAGGTCAACTTCCTCGTCCCAAACTCCCTCGGGATCGTGGGGGTGAATCTCAGTGCCCAGTGGTGGGTGTTGAAACCCAAGACCAATCGGGGTGGGTTTGTGACCACAGGAGGCCTGCGAGTGCAGATCGGAAAATAGTGGCTTAAAGGGCAAAAGGCCAGAAGGGGAACTGATGGGTGTTTTCTTGGAAATCTTCGGTTCTTCATCGATCTAAGAATGAAAGAGCGATAACAGCTTTCCGGAGAGAAGAAGGGAATCCTTGACAATCATTTCAAATGTTTTCACTATGGTCTCATCGGATGAGGATCCGACCCAAAGAGGTCCTTTTTCGGGTCTTGTTCCGCATCTCCCGTTCTTTCCTTCTCTCACCGGCTCTCATTGTTTGGTGCCCAGCTTGCTTTGTTTCATCCACCTTGATTGCCCCAAGATTTGCTGGAGCCGGTTCACCTTCGCAGGACCTCCCTTTGTGCTGGTCCCATAACCCGGTTGATTCATGTTTTCGTTTGTTCCCTGGAGTGCCTTTGCCTCGAACCAAGGATTCTTTAAAAACCCTTGAACGTCTCTCAGTTGCCACCACTGAATTGGGCCATGGCAATAGAGAAGAACCCCTTTGAGACAAAATCCCTTCAAGCAATTTCGTGATTGATTGCCAAGTCCCCTTTAGGGCCTTGAGGGCTTCGAAACGAATCCATGAATGAATCTGAAAAAACCTAGTTGTTTCGGAGTAAATCAGATGAAAGCATTTTCCCTATGCCTAAAGGCACTCTTTCCCCTTTTCTTTCTCCTTGGCACATCTCTCTTTGCCAATAACTATTATGTCAATGGGAAAACAGGCAAGGATGTCCCCAATGGTGGCACCCGAAATGCCCCTTGGAAGACCATCGCCTATGCCTTGAGTCAAGTTTCCTCCCCTACAAACCCAAGATATGACCATGCGATACGCATTATTGGAGGTCAAACATATGTGCTCACCCAACCCCTTCAGATGAAATACAATGTGCGCCTTGTGGGGGACTTTGTGGGGACGACCATGCCGATTATCAAGGGTTCCAAAAACCTTTCTTCGTTGATCCATTTTCCAGGCAATGTGATTTTCAATCGGAAAACCGCGGGTTTCAAATACCTGGTCCTCGAAGGCGGTGCCTTTGGTGTCACGATGGGGGGTACGGGAGGAAAGAGGCATCGGCCCGAACTCCTCTATTCCCGGTTTCGTAAGCAGGGGACTGCGGGGATTTTGATCTGACAGGTGGGAACCACCATTTGTGATCCCCGCTTTTTCGATTGCTGGTTCCGTGATGAACCTTATGGAATCAAAGCCGAAGCTTCTGGAGGAGGGGCTGTCCTGCGACCTGATGTCGATGAATGCCGTTTTTTGGGAAACACCATTGCGGGCCTTCACTTGACGGACAAAAGTCATGGTGCAGCCGATGTCGGGGGTTTGGTGCGGAACTCCTGGTTCGAAGGAGGGGGAGATGGAGCCTATATCGAATCTGGGAAGAATGCAGCAAACACCCGGATTGATTTTCGCGGAAATTTCTTCCACGGGCAAAGGGGAGAGGGTGTGGATGTGATTGTGAACATGCCGTTTGACCCACAAGTGAGCATCGAGGATTGTTCTTTTTCCTCTTGTGGGAGGGGAATCCGCATTAGCGGTAGGTTTCCTCCAGGGAGCTATTCCTTCACTCTAAAAAGAAACGTCGTGATGCACAGCCGTTTGCTTGGGTCTGGTGGGTTCGACATCCGATTTGGCCGGACGGGAACAGGAACGGTTTCCATTCGTTTTCAGAGTGAAAACAATCTCGCGATTGGGAATTCCGGTCATGGATTTAATTATTTTTTCAGCTCTGGTCTCCAGTTGGCCTTTGACTCCTTTGGGGACCGGGCTCTGAATAATGGTTTCCAGGGTACTCTATTTTCTTGTTTTTCTAAAAACGCCACGATTCGCTTTCGGGGAGGCGTCATTGCAAAAAACCAAAGGATGGGGATGTCCCTTGCTGCGGTTTCTAAGGCCGTGGTCCAGTTTATGACGATTGCGGATAATGGCTCCTATGGCTTTTATTCGACTTCCAGTACCCCCTATCAGATCGATCACTGCATTTTCGCAAACAACCGCTTTAACGAAGCCAGGGTTCCGACCAATCAGCTCATTACCTATTCACTTTTCCAGACATCGAGCAGAGTAGGGAAGGGGAATCTCCACGCTGTTCCCAAGCTTGCCCGGCCAAGCTACCATCTTCTTCCGGGCTCTCCCTGCATTGATGCGGGGAATATCGCGGTCCTTGCTCCGGCACTAGATTATGAGGAGGATCCAAGGATCCTTGCGGGCAAGGGCAATCTCAAACTTCCTGATCTCGGTGCGGATGAGTTTTCTCCCACAGGGAGTGCCCACAGTTATGGGATTGATGGTTTCGGGACTTCAGGGTTTCGGCCCAGTATTGGTGTTGCGGGTTCACCCCGGGATGTTCGAATCGGGAGGA
>JALSSW010000110.1 GCA_026984035.1 Planctomycetota bacterium | reverse complement strand
TTTTGAGGGAACCAGCAAAACCTCCCAAAAGATTTCCTTATTCCGATCTTTTCGGATTTGAACGGAGAGCCTGAAAAAAGGGATCTTTTTTCAGGCTTTTTTTCCGAATTTCTTCCCCCCCCCCCCTCTATTAGTGGAGGGGGATGAGTTTGGAAAAATCATTCCTTTTTAAGGAGAAAACAATGAAGAAATCCTGGTTTATGAAAGGGCTCGACCTTTCCTTTCTGTGTTTACCCCTTCTTGCTTTTCTTCCCCTTTTTTCGATGACGCCAAGCCCTATTGTCAAAAAGGCAAGTTGTGTGGGAATTGGATTGTCCGGAAATCCGAGGCACCCCTTGATCTGTGGGGGAGGATGCACCGATGTCGGTTACCAATGTAAAAACCGCCTTGTACAAAAACATGGTAAGGAACTTCCCTATTATTATTGCTCATGTCAAAGCGGGACACACCACACCCAGGAACCGGTCTGCTGCCACCTGATTGCCAGGAAGAAAGGGGGTGAGTTCGTCCTTGAGGTCAAGGGGATTTGCACCAAAGCGGAGGGTTGTGCCTATTCAGATGGTCGCATTTGCCAGTTAAGGGATCATCAACCTGTTTGCCTTCCGGCGGTCCCCCCCCAGATGCCCCAATGAATTGATTTTCCTGGATCCAGAAAAGAGTCCACCCATCAGCATGCTTTTTTGCGTTTCTGCTCAAGAGATGAACCCCTTTTTGTGGGAAGCAACAAAAGGGAGCATCCCTTGCAAAGTGGATGGAATCTATCGCAGTGAGAACAGTAAAACTGACTGCACATTAAAATAGATTTTGATATTCCATGAGAGCCTTTTCGAATGGATGTTCTTCCCTTAAGGAGGCAAGGTTTGCGGAGGCTTTTCTGTAAAAAAGGGACTGTGCCATGAAGCAGATTCACAAATCCATCCTGATTTTTTTAGGTACCTCCTTTCTCTTGACGTTTGTGCTCCTTTTCTTGTTTCATGGACATCAACAGCGGAAGGATTCTGAGATTGCTCCTATTTCTGAGGACTCAGGGGCGCCGATCCAAGGCGTCTCCCTGTCTTCCGCATCTGGGAATCCTGCAACCAGGGTTGCACGAAAGCCCCTTCCCACTAAGGGACCTGTAAAAAAAGGGAAGAAGGTCAAGGCAAAGAAGTATTCCATCCAGGTTTTTTCAACACTCAAGCGCCCAATTTCGGGGGCCCAGGTCAACCTGCTTTCGGCGGGAAGAATCGAAGCCCAAGGGGTGACGAATGCAGAGGGGAAGGTCTTGCTCTCCTTTGAGAGTCGGGGATCCCCTCTCATTTTTCTGGTAAAAGCCAAAGGCTTTGGACTGGGCAGCCGATCCATCCAAAACAAAGAGAAGGAATACATTTTCTATTTGGCGCAAGAAGGGAAGATCACAGGGAGGGTCCAATCTCCCCTTGGGGTCCCGCTCGAAGGAATGCGAATCTACGCCCTCCCAAAAGGCTTCCCTAAATGGCAGATTTTTGGCGATTATTTCTTTTGGGATCACCCGATTCCTATGAGTCGCTTGAGATCCATGATTCCTCAGGCCATCAGCAACAAAAACGGTTTTTTTGTCCTGACAGGTCTTGATCCCAAAGACAGCTACACTCTTGTTGGAGGGGGGAAAGGATGGGTTTCCCTTGAGGATTCGCTTCCCGAAGTACGAAGCGGTTCCTCGGCCCAATTGGTTTTCTGGAAACTTTATGGAAGAATTGTTAAGGCCTACCTCAATAACCATAGAACCCCCCCCGAAGGAATCGATTTCAATCTCGATAGTGAACCGGTGGGAGCAGGAAGCAGAATGGCTTCTCTTATAGGATACACACCAAAAGAACCGGACATGTTTTCTTTTATCATGCCCTTTTCTGGTCTCTCAATTCCTAGAAAGTTCTTGTCCTTTGACCGTGGCGTTGACTGGAGAAAAGCTTGTTACTTCCTTGCTTTAAAAAGTGATCAGTTGAAGGAAGTTTCGCTTGAGACCACATACAGGGTGACTGGTTACAAGGTAAAGAGGTTTTCCATACATCTGCTCCCCTTAAAGCGGATCATTCCTGAGCAGGAGGTCCATGTCTCGATGGAGACTCAGGGTTTTGGGCAGTTGATTCTTGTGTACGAGGGCAGCTTGGATCCCAGGTCGGTGAACGTTGAAACAAGGCAACTTTTTCATACGTTTGGGAAGCTCCATCTTGTTTGTCGGACGGGTTCCTACCATGCGAACTGTCCACTTTTTAACCTTTGGGGGCCACCAACGATTCTTCAGGTCCCCTATGGGCGGTATCATGTAAGCATGACTTTTCCCACAGGGTGGGGCCTCCTTCCAGTGGAAGGAAAAGAGCTAAGGGTTGGGCCAGATCCCGTCAAGCTCCATTGGGATCTTCGTCGCAGTGCGGCTCTTCTTTTGAAGCCGAACCATCTACCCCCCGGCATTTTAACTGTTGATTTATTGGATCGGAATCGAAGGATAAAGCGTTCTTTGTATATCGAGGGTCCTCCCTTTTATCTGCCTTGTCTTTGGGAGGGGGATTTTGATTTCAAGCTGAAAAAGCACCTGGGAAATGGGAAATATATAGAAGACAAGGTTTCCAATATTCATTTAAAAGCCAGTGAAATCCGTGAGGTCGAGTGCTTCAAATGAATGCGCGGACCCGTGAACTTGGTATCCAGAGTGCCCGTTGGACTCTGGGCCTGCTCTATCTCCTTTTGGCCGGCCTCAAGATTGCTGGAATGATCCAAGGGCTCTCCAACTCTCTCTTGCCCTTTTGGCTTCTTGCATGGATCGGTTCGGTGGAATTGTGTTTCGGCTTTTGCTTTGTGTGGCTCAAAAGCCCCGTCCTTTTTTTTAGCTCGTTTCTTTTTTCGCTGTTCCTCTTGCTCGGTTTCCTTGTGCTTCTCCTAGGAGGAATCGATCTGTCTTCCTGCGGTTGTTTTGGAAGCCTTCAGGTGCAACTGAAAAACCATTTGCTTGTGCTTGCGGGGCTTATAGGGGTCTCTCTCTACGCATGGTTTCTTCTTAGAGTGTCACCCTCTCAAACTTTTAAATGAACTAAATGAACCTACTTGGGGCGATAGAGCCTTTGCACAGATTCCCCATAGCCGTTGTAAAGGAGGGTTTTTTGCTTTTCTCCGGTGTCGATGCGCTTTTCGGTGGCCTGACTCCAACGAGGGTGTGGGATTCTCGGATCCACATTGGAGAGCCAAGAGAATTCCTGAGGTTGGAGGGCATTCCAAAAAGTGCCGGAACGGGTTTTTCGAAACTCGATCCGGACGATGCTTTTGATGTTTTTCAGGCCGTACTTCCAGGGGACGACGAGGCGGATGGGGGCGCCGTTTTGCTTGGGAAGGGGGTGCCCATAGATCCCGGTGGCGAGGAGGCTGAGTTCATTCATGGCTTCATCGAGGCGCAGAGATTCGTAATAGGGCCAGGGGTAATAGGACATTTTTTTGAAGCCGGGGGCCTGGTCCGGTTTGTGGAAGGAAGTGAGGCGGAGATAGCGGGCCGCAGGTTGGACTTCTAATTGTTCACAGAGCTTGCCTAGGGGAATTCCTGTCCAGGGGAGAACCATGGACCAGGCCTCGACGCAGCGAAAGCGATAGACACGCTCCTCGAGGGGAACCAGGGTTTCCAAATCCTGGATGGAGTAATGGCCGGGTTTGTTGACCAGTCCGCTGATCTCGACCGTCCAGGGATCGATTTCAAAAAGTCCCGTTAGTTTGTGGACACGGCTTTGGTCGGTGGAGAACTCATAGAAGTTGTTGTGGGTGGTGGCGATGCTTGCAGGGGTGGTTTGTAGGCTGCTTCCATCAAAACGCTGGTTTCGAGGAGCGGGGAAGCCGGGGCGATCGGGGGGGAAGAGGGTGCCTCCTTTGTTCCCGAAGTGTTCCCATTCGGGATCGCTGCAGGAGGGGAGGAGGCTTGCGGTTCCCAGGCCGAGAGCGCCCAGGCCCAGGTCCCTTAAAAACTTGCGGCGGGAGGCGTATTGGTTTTCGGGAGTTGCGGCGCTTTCGGGGAGAAACCAGGAGGGGCGGATGTGAAAAGAGACCATGGCTCTTTTTCGGCCAGGCAGGGTGCTCAGGTCAGGGCTTTTTCGAAGAGACGGTAGCGCTGTGCTTCGTGCCCACCCAGATCGAGGATCGGTTTGACCATGGGGAGGTTGTCTTCGAGAACCCAGGAGAGTTCGGCTTCATTGTAGCCAACCTTGAGGCCCCGCTCGATCAGCTCCAGGATGAGCCGAGCGTCGAGGCCCTTCCCCCGCAATTGGGGGATGACCCCCAGGGTCAAGACTCGGAGGCTCTTGACTTTGCGCATGGCCCAAAGGAGGCGAAAAAGCCCTAAGGGAAAGAGCCGGCCATTGCAAGCACGGAGCCCCTGGTTGACGTCGGGGAGGGCGAGGAGAAAGCCGACGGCCTTCCCCTCCTGTTCGGCAACCAAGCAGAGCCGGGGATCGAGGATGGTCTTAAAATCCTTGGCCGTTGCTTCGAACTCCTCCTTGCTCATGGGGGAAAAGCCGAAATTCTTTTCCCATGCTTGGACATAAACTTTGTGGAGCAGTTCGATCTCTCTTTGGAAATGCCGCAGATCGATGGGGCGGATCTGAACTTTGGATCTCCGCTCGCTGATGGCTCTCACGCGCTGGAGGCGTTTCAGGTCCAATTCTTCTTCTTTGATACGAAAGGCGAGGAGGTCCTTGACTGCTTTCATGCCATAGGAGAGATGCCAGCGATCCATGCCGGGGGGATTCTGGTTCATTTCCAACATGGGGGGGAGGTCAAAGGTCGAGACCTGGAGCCCGCAGGTATAGTTGGTGGAGAGTTCGATGGGGCCGCGCATCTTTTGGAGTCCCTTCTTTTGGAGGAATTGTTCGGCAACGGCGAAGAGGGCGTGCATGGTTTCTTCATCCCGGGCAAGGGGATGCCCGAAGAAGCCGACGCCGTCTTCGTGGTATTCGAGAGAGAGTTCGTCGCGGGTCGCGGAGATTCGGCCGATGGGTTCCTTGCCTTCCATGGCCAACCAAAAGCCGGTTTGGGCGTGTTTGAAGAAGGGATTGCGGCCTGGATCGATCCTATGGATGAGGCCCGCAGTCAGGGGCGGGATAAAAGCCGGCATGTTCCCCATGAGGCTGCGAGGGAGGTCCACAAAGGCTTTACGGCCTTTCCGATTGTTTACGAAGACGATTTCCATCCTCCTTCTTTTGCCCGAAGGCCTCCCCTGTGCCAACATGGTTTCCCATGAAATCGATCCGACACCCGAAAATCTTTTTGAGACTCGTTGATTTGCTGGGAGCAAGCTGTGTTTTGCTGGGGGCATCCTGTGCTTCCACAGGGGCAGGGCTTCCCAAGCGGGTGGCTCGGCCGGTTCTGGAGAAGCGAAATCTTTCCAAAGAAACACAGAAGGGCTTGGTCGAGGTGGAGCAGGCGTTTTTAAAGGAGGATCCGCAGTTTCTTGCCCTCAAAGCCAAGCTCCTCCAGGCGGATCCTGAGGCTGGCCCCTGGCTGGCCAAGGCCTTCATTACGCACGCGGTATTGGGACATGATGTGTTGCTGGGGCGCGGGTTTTTTCCGGAAGCTTTAATCCACGAGGGAAAATTCCGAGGTCGTTTGGAACGGAGCCTCTTCGCCCGTGCCCGCAATGCGCTGGTTTCTTTGGGCGCGACGGGGGCTCACTCCATCTGTGTGTATCTGCTGCGGGATACCAAGGGACCTAACCGACTGGTGGGGCGGCTGCTCCTGGAAGCCTTCCCGGAATCGGTTTTTTACAGGGAGATTCGAAGAGAGTTTTCCGAGGGACCTTCGATTTCCAAAAGGGAGGTCCTGCATCTTTTGGGGGATGTCCCTCCTGACCCAAGGGCGTTGGAGATTTTAGAAAAGGCCCTTCGCTCGCCTCATTGGGAGTTGCGGGGGGCCGCTCTCGTTCCTCTCGCAAAGCAGTGGAAGAAGGGCGGCTTTCGCGGCGGGGGATCTCGGCTCCTGAGGATAATGGAGAAGGATCCTGATCCTTTCGTGCAGCGGAAGGCTGTGGAAGCCTTGGCGCTTTTGGGGGTCAAGGGGGCGGAGCCTGCGATTCTTCGGGTCTTGGAACGGGGTCTTCAGGAGAAAAATGAACTGATGGTCGAAGCGGCGGCCTCTGCGCTTTCGAAATTGACGGGACAGCATTTTGGAGCCAAGGTGGACGCTTGGAAACAATGGTTGCAAGGGAGAGGGAAGTGAGCGGGGACAAGGCCAAGAAGGAAGCTGGAAACACCAAGAAGCGAAGCGAGAAGAAAGGCGGAGAGGTCACAAAGGCAAAGGGCTGGAAGATTGCTGGCATGGATGGGCGCTGCCAGCGCTGCAAGACGGGGTTTCCGCATGGGGGGACCTTCTTCTCCTATCTTGATTGGGAGATGGGGGGCGAAGTTCCAGTGTTTTTACGCCATGACATCTGTGCGGACTGCTGGCCCTTGACGCTCCGAGAGTTGCCGGACTTCCCTCCTCCGATCTACTGGCACGCCCATCGAAAAAAGGGAGACAAAAATAAGCAACTGGTCGATTTGGAGGCAATGAAAGGGCTCTTTTTTCGCTTGCTTGAGGATGATCGAGAAGAGATTGCGGGACTGCGTTATGTCATTGCCCTGATGCTGCAGCGCAAAAAGTTGTTGAAACCTGTGCGGCGTTTCGACGGGGCCAGGGGGGATCTCTGCTTCAAAGATCCGAGGGACGAGGAGGGGAAGAAGATTCTTCGTCTTGCCGTTCCGGATCTGGATGAGAAGGCTCTGGAGCTTCTGCGCGACCAGCTTGGGGAGATCCTGGGGACGAGCTGAGCCAAGGGGCCTTGCGCAGGGACCAAAGGGCGATCAAGCTGAGGACACCCGTCCATTGGAGGAGGAGGCGTCCCAGGCTGGAATGCATGTGCGCAGCAAGGTCCACCATGGGGGAGGCGAAGAAGGCCAGGAGGGTGGCGAGGAGGCCCAGCGCTCCAAAGCAGAGCAGGGGTAGGGGAACCTGTTTCCGGAGCCCGGGGCTGAGCAGAACCAGGATGAAGGCCAGAGGGAGGATTCCGATTTTTCGGATTTGGAAGAGGCCGAGGATCCAATGTCCGAGGATGCTTGGGGCCTCACGCAGCCTGCCGCCATGGTCCATGAGTGTCCGCAAGTAGGCGGTGAGAACCCCTTGCTGGGGGGAGGCGAGGGTGGATTTCCCCAAAAGGAAGAGTCCGAGGGAGAGGCCGAGTAGGCCGAGCAGGATGACCCAAGGACGGGTTTGGGAGCCGAGGCGGGCTCGCATCGCTTGGATGCCTAAGCCAAGTCCCCAGAAGGACATAGGCAGGACAAGGCCGAGGGCGGCGGAGGCAAGAAAGGGTGTCCCGCTTTGGGTGAGGCGGGCTTTGAGGGGGAGCCAGAGGAGGAGGCTGGCGGCGGCGCCGAGGCAGGCGGGGAGGAGGAGGGAGGGGCGGGCCCTTGGGGGGAGGAAGGCCAGGATTGCAAGGAGGAGAAAGAGGTAGGGGAGGCCTTCGGGTTTGGCCTGGGGGAGGAGAAAGGTGGATGCAATGAGGAGTTGGATGTCTCTTCGAGCAAGGGCGGAGGCTGCTGCAAGGAGGCAGAGCGCGAGGAGAAGCTCGGCGTAGCCCGAGTCTACCGAACCGCCTCCGGGGGAGAGAAAACCGGGAAGAAGGGCGAGGGACAGAGTGCCGATCCAGGCGAGGGTCTTCTGTCGGGTCCCATCGGCAAGGGCTTCGAAGAGGAGGCGGAGAAGGATGAGGAACTCCAAGGGGAGTAGGATGCGTCCCCAGCGAGGTCCGAGAGCGGCATCAAAAAAACCTCCGAGAAGGGGCTGGAGAATGGGGTAGCTGCGACTGTGGGCAAAGACAAAGGAGTTGCCCAACCAAGGGTCCGACAGCTTTGCCCCCGGCCCAAAAAAACGCGCCCGGGCCTCCCAGGAAACAAAGCCATCCCATTCGCGGGACAGCGTGGCCACCGCGCCCCAGACCATCAAAGCAAGCACTATCCCCACAAGCAGGACAGCCATCTTTGCCAAAAGGGGCGGAGCTGCCCCCCCCTCCCTCACGCGCCCCCTCCATCCAAGGGGGACACCCATTCCTAGGAGCAAGGGCAGCCAGAAAGGCAGCGGAAGCCCTGCCAGCAGAATGACTTGTGCGCCAGCTGCGAAGAGGGCCAAGCCGAGAATGGCGGCCCTTCCCCAGGCAAATCCGGGGTTCACCGAATGGAATCCCAAGCTGCCCTCAGCCAAGTTATTTCCCTCTCCGCTCGGGAAGGAGGCGCAACTTTTTTTCGGTGGACTCAAGAAGGACCACTTCTTTTTTTCCTCCGAAATCCAAGCGCCCCACCGGCCTCCCCATGAAGGTCCGGAGCCTGAGGTCAGGAAGTCGATGGGCGGAGAGGAGCACCCTGGGATAGAGCAGGGGGGCAGCGAACTCGATGGGACCTCGCCAGGAGCCATGGAAGAGAATCACAGAATTCTTCGCAGTCTCCTCCCGCAGGCGGCGGATCGCCTCCCGTGTATCGAGATCCACAAAACCTAGGTGGAACTCCAAAGGACCTTTTGCTCGCATTTGCTCAATTCGATGCCATCTCTTCCATAAAACCGCATGGGGCAAGCGGCTTAAGCCAAAGAGAATCTGCCCTGCGAAGAGGCCGAAGAGCAATTTGGAGCGGGAAGGGGACATGGGTCTATGGAAGCACATCCCATGTCCCAGGGCAAAGCCGAAGGCGTGGGACCTTCAGAAAACACTTTTCTTTTCTTTCGGCGGAACGCATCCCTTGTGTGGGGAGATGCTCTCCTTTCTTGGAGCGTTCCTTTCCATGCTCTACCCCTCGGAGTGATCTGGCTTGGCTCAGATGGGGGTTTTTCGGTTCCTTGGATACTTATGGAAGAATGGGCGGGCTCCCGCGAGTTCCCCTGGGTTTCCCTGTTTGGGGGCACAAACAAAGAGATTCCCTCGTCCAAGATGGGGTTTCAGAATCGAGAAATTGTTCTTTCGCCCTTCAAATGAAATGCAAGGGACTGGGCTTTCTCCGGGCAAAAGTTCGATCCAAGGTCTTTGCTGAAGGCAGAAAAAGTCCGCAGGGTTTCCTTTCTTGGGAGTTAGGCTTTTTGAATGGAGCCCTCATCGAGCTTGAGTTTTGCCATTCCCTGTCGGAATGGGGCAAAGTATTTGCCAGCTCTTCTTCGTTCCCTCTTGGAGCAGGAGGGGCCTTTGCCCAAGATTTTGCTCGTGGACGATGCTTCGACAGATGGATCTGTCCAGATCGCAAAGGAAATCGGAGGAGAGCGCATCCAAGTTTTTCGCCATGAAGGCACCCTCGGCATTCCGGAGAATTGGAATCGTTGTGCTGCCCTGGTGGATACCGAGTTTTTTTGTTTGGCGCACCAGGACGATCTCTACCGACCCTCTTTTGGGCGGCGCATGGTGGAGGCGCTTCGGGCTTCTCCTGAAGCCTGCTTTGCACACTGCCAAGCCCAAAGCGTTGATGCCGAGGGGCGCCCTCTCCACTCTTTGATCGACCGGAGGAAGGCTGTGTTTTTCCGGGAGGAAGAAGACGAGGGTACGGCAGCCCTGGCGTTTCTCTTCTCCGGGAATTGGATCACCTGCCCTTCGATTGTTTTCCGCACGGAAGCATTCCGACGATGGGGGAGCTTTGATGCTCGTTATCATTTTGTGCCTGATTGGGAATATTCCTTCCGGGTCTTGCTGGGAGGGGGGCGGATCAAGGCCGTGCCCGAGATCCTTCTTTCATACCGGCGCCATGAAGAGCAGGCGACCCGGGAGGCCATCTCGGATTTTGAAAGGTACCGCGAAGAGCTTGCCCTGCTGAACAAGGTGAGGGAGCAAGCCACTTTGCTGGGTTTGGGAGAAAGCCTCCCCGAAAAGCCAGCCGCCGTCCGGAATAACCTTCTCTTCGATGCCTACCAAGACCTTCTGCAAGGCCGAAGAAGGGAAGCCCTAGAGAAGCTCCGCTTCGCCGCAAAAGAACTTCCTGGGTGTCGCTGGGATGTGCTGGTCCTGGGAACCCGCCTCCTGGCCCCCTTGGGGAGATTGGGAGGGAAAACCCTGAGCCTTGGATTGCAGCTTTTCTTGCGAGCTTAGAAGGTCCGGGGAGCCATTTTTCTGAGAGCTTTAAGGGAAGCTTCTCATCTTTTCCTCAGGTGAAAACTTCCTGGCCCAAGATAGGGAAGACTGTGTAACCCCATTTAAAAAAGGATGTTAACTCTTTTCTTTTCCGCATGGCAGCCTGTGGAAAACCTGTGGATAAGAATCCGCTTCCCTGAGGAAAAGGGGAGGGGCTTTTCTTCCTAAGCCAGGGGGCCTTCGTCCTCAGGACTTTGAGAGAGTCGGGAAATCTGCGGCTCGGGAATTCTTTGAGCAAGCTAAGTCCTTTGATTCCCACTAGATGAAAGCAGGGGCTCAGTTTTCAAGAGAAAAGTAATATTTCTTGCCCCCCATTCTGCCGATGGTATTCTTGTGCGAGATGGAGCAAAAAGTCAGGCAAATGGTGAAATCTGGAGCCAAATGGAGGGTTCTGGAGGCCTTGTTCGGGCATTTTTGCCGAAAAATGGGAAAATTTGCTAAGTGGAGCTATCTGGTGGCCAGCTCGGAAAGGTGGATAAAAATGGGAGGTTCTTCCTTCCACGGAGGATGCTGGATGGACTCAGTGGAACGATTCGCGGGAAGGGGAGGGGAGACGAGAACTCTCCCAACTTGTGGATTTCCCCCGCAGTGGATCCATGCCTCTGGCTCCTGGACGCCCCCGAATACCGAAGAATGCAAAAGCGGCTCCGCATGCAAGATTTCGGAAACCGGAGCCTGCGCCAGCTTCAAAGGAAGTTTTCTATGCTGACCTACCCGGAAAGTCCCGATGGCCAAGGGCGGATCCAGATTCCCACAGACCTTCGGGCGTTAGCGGGCATCACGAATCAAGTCCTGATCATTGGCACCTTTCAACGGATCGAGCTCTGGGACCCGAAGTCTTTTGAGAGATTTGAATCCGGGAATGGAGACCTGTGCCTGGGTCGGTCTGATCTGGGTTGGAAATACGATTTGGAACAAGTCCTCCTGGGAGATCGGGGATGAGAGACCGGAACCTCATCTGCCGACCCAAAGCGCAAGGGGGGGCAACCCCCCTGCGCTTCTCCCTTTTATCAGGGGACAGCCTTCTTTTGTCTTGTTCTTGTGGTTTTGGGGCCTTGAGCCTTTTGCTCGAGGTTTCCTTGTGACTTTATGGCTTCTTCCGCTGGGGAGTGGCCGCATCAACCGGTTCTTTTGCAACAGGTGCTCGAAGGTCTTGACCTTCGGGAGGGCATGGTCGTCATGGACGCGACCGTGGGTGCTGGAGGGCATTCTGAGGGGATTGCCAGCCGGCTTGGAGAAAAGGGTGTCCTCATCGGACTTGATGTGGATCCCCAGATTCTTCCCCACGCGCGGCGTCGCTTGGCGGGTCTCCCTCCCCGGATAGAGCTCTTCGAGTCTTCGTATCGGCACCTCGACTCCATCCTCCATGGTCTTGGTCTGGATGGCTGTGATCGGATTCTGATGGATCTTGGTGTCAGCTCCCTTCAGCTCGACAGAGCGGAACGGGGTTTGTCTTTTCGTCTCGACGGCCCTCTCGACATGCGCATGGATCCAAGTATACGAACGAATGCATACGACCTGCTCTCTCGGTCCTCCGAGCAAGAGCTGGTTCGCATTTTCCGTGAATATGGAGAAGAGCGGCATGCCCGAAGGATTGCTGGCGAAGTCGTTCGTGCGCGGAGGCAGGGCGGTCTCCCGCGCACGACCACGGCATTCGCGGCCTTTGTCTCCCGTGTTGTTCCAGGGAGCGGGGGGCGTCATCGCATCCACCCGGCGACGCGTGTGTTTCAAGCGCTTCGCATCGCAGTCAATCGTGAACTCGAAGCTCTGCAAGAAGGATTGGAGAAAGCCCGGGAAGTGCTCCGCCCCGGCGGGCGCCTCGCGGTGATCTCCTTCCACAGTCTCGAAGATCGCATCGTGAAGAATTTTTTTCGGGATCGCATGTCCCCGCTCCATCGAAAGCCCCTGATGGCTGACGAGGTGGAGAAAGCTGCGAATCCACGCTCCCGGAGCGCCAAGCTCCGGGTGGCTGTCCAGGAGGGAATGGCTTCCGATCCAGGGATGGCCGCTCAGGAGGACATCCAATGAGGTGGGGAGGAGCCGTTTGTGCCTTTCTGCTCTGCCTCGGGGTGTGCCTCCTGGTCGTTCATTTTCGCGTGCAATCAATGCGGTTGCGTGCGGAAGCGGCTCGGGTCTACCGGGCAGCACTCCGCCTCCAGGCGGAGCGGGATGGCTTCCTCCGAGAACTCCTCCGGGAATCTCGGAGGGAGACGCTCGAACGTCGGCTCCTCGAGACCTTCGGGGATCGGCGCGATTAACTTGTTTTTTGGAAGGGTGTCCCTCTTTCACCGGCTGGGTGGAGGGCCCCTCGGTTTTTTTCTCTCTCGCGTTTTAGAAACTTGAAAACCTACGCTTCCCCAAATCCGTCGCGGCTTCTCCTGATCCAAGGGCTGGCGATGGCTGTCCTCTTGCTGACGGCTGTTCGAGTGATTTGGGTGCATTTTGCAGGCGGCAGTCTGGTTGAGGCAAGGGCACAGGGGTTTCAGACAAGGGTCTTGAGGGGGCCGCGGGGGAGCATTTTGGATCGCAATGGTCAGCCTCTAGCCCTCTCGACTCTTTCCTATGACATCGAATTGGATTGTTTTGCCGATCAGGATTTCCCAAAGGCTTTGGCGGACGCGGTTCTCTATGGATTGAGCTTGGACCACCCTTGCAACCGGAGGGAGGTTCGGCGGGTACGGGGACTCTTCCGAGTGCCTCGGACAGGACGGGTGGATCGCCGGGCTCGCGGGAAAAGGAAAGGTCCCCGATTTGTCTGGACCCGGGTTTTAGCCAAGGGGCTTCAGTCGAAAGAGGCGATTGAGAACCTCATGGCTTTGGGGAAAAAACGCTTTGGAAAGGGCCGCTTCCGCTTTCGTTTTCGTGAGCGTTGGGATCGTTCTTATCCTCTTGGGCGAGCGGCGGCACACGTCGTTGGGTTTCTTGGAACACTGAAGAATGGGAAGGCGGTGGCCACCGGTCTGGAAGCCCAGCGGATCTTGCAGCATTTAGGAGAAAGAAGCGAAGCTCTTCGGCATGGTCCGGGTGGCCTGAGCTATGTTCAAGGCGAGTCACCATTGTCGCTCCCTGTCGAGACCAGGACTGCGGGGATTCGGACGACCTTGGATTCGGGCCTCCAGGAAGCTGCATATCGTGCCATCCATCAGGCAGTGAAAAAGGCAGAGGCTGATTGGGGGCTTATTTTTCTTGTGGATCTTAGGACCGGAGACCTGTTGAGCTTGGCCGCCGACCCGAGCTACGACGCCGAGCACCGAACGCCCAAAGACCGCTATTATCCTTTTACGCATTATGCACGCTTTGAACCGGGATCTTGCATCAAGCCCTTGGTGATTGCCCTCGCTCTTGAGCGAGGTCTCGTCCATCCTGGAGAGTTGATCCCTTGTCATGGGGATGGCGACCCCTCCTCAAAGATTTTTCGCATCCGCTCCCTCAGGGGGCATGGCCCGGTGCGCAGCATCATTGACGACCACCTGGTCGGGAGAGTTCCTCTCGGCGAAGTCTTGGTCCAATCGAGTAACATCGGCGCCGTTCGTATTGGGATGCGGGGAGGGGTGCCCTTCCATCGAGAGCTGCTGACCCTGTTTGGCCTGGACCGGGTCCCAAGCCTGGGCCTTCCGGTCAATATGCGAAAGGATAGATTTGGCATGCCCAGCCCGATTCGGGGAAGTCTCCCCGATAAAGCGCAGTTCCGGGAGCCTTCGCCTTATCACCGTTTTACGGGTCCCTCCCTGAGCATGGGCTATCAATATCTGATCTATCCGCTGACCTTCGGAGAGGCCTTCTGCACGGTCCTGACCGGGAAAGAGTTTCGTTTCCGTTTGGTGAGCAGCTTGGAGGATGTTTCAGGGGATCGGATTGACCTTCCTCTGGCCGGCCCCGGTAAGCAGGTCTTCCGCCCCGAGGTCAGCCGGTGGATACGGGACACCCTACTTCGGGTCGTTGGTCCCGGAGGCACCGGGCGATCTATCGCGGGCCCAGGGGTTACCGGGGTCATTGGCGGGAAAACAGGGACATCCTTTCGGAGGACGGGGGGAGAGCGGTCTTACACTGCGAGTTTTGCAGGTTTCGCGCCGGGAGTTTCTCCGCGATTCTTCGCCTTTGCCCTGATGCAAAAAAAACCGGCCTACAAATTTTATGGGGGAAAATATGCGGCTCCCCCCGTTCGAGATCTGCTTCTGGCCGCTTTGGAACAAGAAGGAGGAGCTGAGGAATTCCCACAAGGAAAAGGAGAGGAGGATGGGCTTGATGTTCGGCTTCGATAGACTGGTGGGCTGGGCGGTTCGTCCGGGGCGTTCCCGGGCGCCGGCTCCCAATGTCAAGGGGGGCGGCTTGGTTTTTGATCCCAAAGGGATGGAGAGGGAATTGGATCGCATGGTCGATCTTGGAGACCTGGCTCGGGCACTACCGAGGGCGGAGCTTCTTAGGTTTCGTGGAGCTGCCCCTACCGATTCTTCCAAGCCGCAGCACCTCACTCCACCCAGCCTCGCTGCCGTGACTATCAAGGACCTCTGTCAGGACAGCCGGAAAGCCCGCCCAGGCTCGGTCTTTTTTGCGATTCCGGGTGTCGAGCAAGATGGGGCGGCTTTTGCCTCAGAG
The DNA here is from genome assembly GCA_026984035.1 of Planctomycetota bacterium. Classification (GTDB taxonomy): domain Bacteria; phylum Planctomycetota; class UBA1135; order UBA1135; genus HyVt-539. The sequence goes on along the minus strand of JALSSW010000110.1, from coordinate 36,374 downwards.
GCTGTGGGCCGAGGAGCCGTGGCGGTCGTGGCCTGTCGCCCCCTCCCCGTTCCGGTACCCCTTCTCGTGGTCGATGATGTGCGGGCTGCTCTCTCCCGGGTCGCCTCGATCTTCTATGGGCAGCCTTCCCGCGTCCTCCCCGTTGCTGGGATTACGGGGACCAATGGAAAAACCACCGTTGCCCACCTCCTTGCGGCTTGTTTGCAGGACACCCATGGTCCGGTGGGCATTCTCGGAACCCTTGGGGGGCGGCTGGGAAGAGACCAAAAGGACCAAGAAATAAGGGTGTCCCTTTCCAACACAACGCCGGGGGCGCTCGAAATCCATCGGCTCTTAAGGGAGATGCTGAGCAATCATTGCGGCAGCGCGGTCCTCGAAGTTAGCAGTCATGCCTTGGACCAGGGCCGGGTTCAGGATGTGCGTTTCCAGGCAGCCGTCTTCACCAGTCTCAGTCAAGATCACCTTGATTATCATGGGAGCATGGAAGCCTATGCCCGCGCCAAGTCTCGGCTTTTCGGTTTGCTTGAAAGGGGAGGGGTCGCGGTCCTTCCCGCCGATGATCCTGAAGCGGCGGTCATGCGATCTCAAGTTCCTCCTGGCATTCGCCTCATTACTTGGGCTCTTGACAAGCCTAAGAACCCCGCCGAATGCCATTTGCAGGGGGAGATCCTCCATCAAGGGCCCCGTGGCACAAGCCTGCGCATCCACGCCCGCGAGGGAATGGCTGACCTCGAATTGGGTTTGATTGGCGTTCACAACGCTCGTAATGCCATGGCTGCCCTTGCCGCTGCGATGGCCTTCAAAGTCCCTCTGCTCTTTGCCGTCGATCGCCTCGGTCAGGCGATTCCGGTTGCCGGTCGTCTCGAAGAGATGGCGGGCGAGGGAAGGCCCTTTCCCATCTTTGTGGACTACGCTCATACTCCCGACGCTTTGGAAAAGGCCTGCCAAGCTGTCCGGGCGCTCGGCCCTAAAAAATTGCGCTTAGTCTTCGGCTGCGGAGGGGATCGCGACCGCCTCAAGCGCAAAATCATGGGAAAGATTGCCGCCCAAAACGCGGATCATATCGTAGTGACCAATGACAATCCCCGAACCGAGAGCCCAGAAAGCATCATCCAGATGATTTTAGAAGGGGTCGAGCAGCGTGAGGGTCTCCTGGTTGAGCTCTGCCCGGATCGGGGGGAGGCCATCCGGCATGTGCTGGACCAGGCACAAGAAGGGGATGCGGTGTTGATTGCAGGTAAGGGGCATGAACGAGGGCAAGTCATCGGCAAGGAAACGGTTCCTTTTGATGATCGCGAAGAGGTGAGAGCATGGCTGCGACGAAACTAGGGGGGCCTGAAGGGCCGCAGGCCATCGAACAAAAGGCCGGAGAGCACTGGGCTGTGGTCCATTGGAGTCCGGAGGATGTTGCGGAAATCACCGGTGGTCGGGTCCTTAGAGGCGCGGGGTTGGTCCGAGGAGTGTCGATCGACAGTCGGACTCTGAATCCCGGAGAACTCTTCGTTGCCTATCAAGGCCCCAAGACGGATGGGCATCGTTTCCTCGAGGCTGCGCGCCGTGCGGGAGCGGCGGGGCTCCTCGTGTCCAAGATTCCCGATGAGGGTTTTCCCGAGGACTGCTTTGTTGTGCAGTGTGAGGACAGTGCTGAGGCATTTCTGAGGCTCTCTGAGGCATACCGACGTGCTCTTCCTGCCTGCAAAGTGATTGGGATTACGGGAACTTGCGGAAAGACCTCCATCAAGGACTTTGCAAAACATCTCCTCCAGCCGCATCACCTATTGGTCGCTGCAGAGCACTCCTACAACAATCGCTTCGGTCTTCCCATGACGATTTTTCGAGCGGATGAGCGTTGTGAAGTCCTCCTCTGCGAGCTGGGCACCAATCATCCCGGTGAGCTCAAGGAATTGGCGGAGGTCTGCAAGCCCGACATTGGCCTCATCAGCATGATCGGGCGAGGCCACCTCGAAGGCTTCGGAAATCTGGAAGGCGTCTTCCAAGAGAAGGCCGACCTCATCTTGAGTGTTCCGAAGGATGGCCTTCTTGTCCTGAATGCTGACGATCCCTTTTTTGGCCGGCTGGTCGAGCGGTCCTGTGGGCGGTCCATCCTCAGCTACGGTGTTACGCACCAGGCCGATTTGCAGGTTGCTTCGCTCAGGCCGCGGCCCGATGGGGTTCATTTCGAACTGTTGGACCAAAGACCCGGTCATGAAGGGAAGGCCTCCGTCCACTTACAACTCTTCGGACTCCACAATGTGCGCAATGTTCTTGCTGCACTCACTCTTGCTGCGGCTCTGGGTGAAGATCCCAAGGAACTTTGTGCCGAAGCCCATACGATCCGCCCCAGCCCGAGGCGGCTTGAGGTCAAGGCCGGCCAGAGAGGGGCGACCTTCATTGACGACAGCTACAATGCGAACCCCGAGTCCCTGATGGCAGCTCTCTCGGTCCTCGACTCTTGGAGCGGGGCCCGAAGGAAGCTCCTGGTCCTCGGGGACATGGGAGAATTGGGGGAGAACTCCCTCTCTCTTCACCAGGAGTTGGGACGCCAGTTGCGAGGCCGTGTGGATCTGCTCCTTAGCCTGGGACCGCTTGCAGCAGCCAGTGCCGAAACTTTTTCCGAAGAAGCTGCCCGTCCGGGGATGGCCCAGGCCTTTCTCAGGTCGGAGCTCCTCGTCGAAGCTCTTCGTGAACACATCGGTGAGGGCGACCTCGTCCTCTTCAAAGGCTCCCGGATGATGGAACTGGATCGTGTGGTGGACCAGCTCCTTCCTCCAAAGTCCAAGGATCCATAAACGAGGATTTTTCCCCACCAACTCCTGACAATAAACTGTTCCTTTCTCTCTCTAAACAAGAAACCAAGACTGCATGCTCTACGCTCTCTTCCGCTATCTGAACGAAAGTTTTGGGTTTCCCCTCTTGGGGATGTATCCCAGCTTCAGGATCGGGGCGGCCTTTGCGACAGCTTTTATTCTTTGCTTGTTCCTTGGGAAACGCTTCATCGCTTGGCAAAAAAAACGCAGCATCGGCGAGGACTTTTCCAAAATGGGAGAAGCTCGAAGAGCAATCGTCGATCAGAAAAAAGAAGGGACGCCTACCATGGGGGGCCTTTTCCTGGGAGCTTCCCTCCTGATTTCCATCCTTCTCTGGTGTCGCTTGGACAGTGCCCTCGCCTGGACCGGGATCGTCGTTTTTCTGGTTTTTATGGCCATTGGGTACTTCGATGACCATCAAAAGCTTTTTCACCCTACGAAGCATGGGCTTTCCCTTAAAGCCAAGCTGCTTTTAACAGGAGTCTGCGCGACCCTTCTCGGCCTCTGGCTCCAGCAGGGGCTGTGGTCGGGCAATCTCTCCTACCTTCAGTCCTTGGTTCTTCCTTTCTTAAAAAACAAAAACCCGACGGATGCCATCCTTCCCCTCACCTTTCTCGGAGGCGCAGGATTTATTATCTTTCTTTTCTTAGCCTTGGCGGGAACCGCCAATGGGGTCAATCTTGCCGACGGCTTGGATGGACTCGCGATTGGTTGCGTGTTTTGCACGGCCTTCGCCCTCCTTGGGGCCACCTATATTGTCGGGGATCTCAAGATTGCCTCGTATCTTTATGTTCTCCATGTCCCTGAATGCAAGGAGATCTCGGTGCAGCTCGGTGCCCTGCTTGGAGGATCTCTTGGCTTTCTTTGGTTCAATGCTGCTCCCGCCCAAATCTTCATGGGGGATGTTGGCAGCCTTTCCATCGGAAGCCTTCTCGGCTTTTCCGCCATCGCAAGTCGCATGGAGCTATCCCTCTTGATTGCAGGAGGAGTTTTCGTGGCCGAAGTCCTCTCCGTGATGATCCAGGTGAGTTTTTTTAAACTCCACGGAAAAAGAGTCTTTCTTTGCACCCCCATCCATCACCATTTCGAAAAGATGGGCATTCCTGAGACCAAGATCGTTGCTCGATTTTGGATTGTCTCCGCTCTTCTTGCAGCCTTCAGTCTTCTTCTTTTCAAAGTGCGATGAATCAATCTCTCTATGCCAGACCAGGGACAAGGATCCGCCTTAACCTATGGAGGGAGGTCTTGCTTTTTGTGGTTTTGGTACTTCTCGGAATGGGCCTTGTGGTCGGCTGGGGTCTTGATGCGGCCTTGGCTAAGGGTCCCCTTCTTCCGGTCCTCTCGAGGCGGGCTCTCCCCATGTTTCTCGGGTTAGGGCTTTTTTTCACCATGCAACTGATCCCTCTTGATTGGATCAAAAAGGGAGCCCCCTATGTCTTGGGACTGGCCATCGTTCTCTGCATTCTCCCCAAGTTTTTCGGTTGGAGCGGCAAGGGAGCAGCCCGCTGGATTCCCGTGGGAGGGATTACTTTCCAGCCGGTGGAGATCCTGAAACCCGCTCTGGTTCTTTCCTTTGCTTCCTTGTTGGTGGCCTTTGGGCGCGGTATTGAGAAGGGTTTCTCCGAAATCCTGCAGTCTGTTGGCTTCCTTGGATTGGCTTCTTTGGTTCTGATTATGCAGCCCGACATCGGCAACGCCTTTTTCATCTTTGTGGTGGGAGGTGTCATGCTGGTTGCTGCTGGCTTGAGCCTGCGGGCCATCCTGATTCTCCTGAGCATGCTGGGGTTGGGGGTCTTTTTGTTGTTGACCTTGGGGTTCCATCATACCCAGGCCAGGCTGGCGGATTTTTTCAGTGCGACCCCTGGGTACCAGATGAGTCGGGGCCTCTCGGCCTTTTCCGAAGGGGGGCTGGCAGGGACCGGGATCGGAGAATCGTGGTCCAAGTTTTTCATCCCCGAGGGTCGAAACGATTTTGTTTTGGCGGTTTTGGGCAATGAATTCGGAGTTCTGGGCAGTTTATTGGTCGTCGGACTCTTTACGCTTTTCCTCTACGCGGGCATCCAGATCGCCCGCCGCAAGCGGGATCCCTGGGCTTCGCTGGTGGCTTTGGGACTTGTTGTGCAAATCGTTGGACAGGCATGCTTCAACATGCTCGGTGTCACCTATACAATCCCCGAGAAGGGCATTGATCTGCCTTTCATCAGTTCAGGTGGAACCGGACTTGTTTTCGCACTCGCGACGGTGGGGCTTCTTGCTCGCATCGCGACTCCGGAAGAGGGCAGGGCCTTGGATTGATCCAGGTTGGGCGGCTTACCTAGGGAGGGTTGGGCCATGAGTTTTATTGAACGCTTTGGGCTGGGCGCGCTGTTTGTGCTCTGCGGTTTGATCCTGATCGTCGGAATCTTCGGCGAGGATGATGTTGCTGCTGCGGCCCGCAATCGTGACAAGAGTGCGAAGGCGGGCATCGTGCCAAGTCCTTCGTTGGAAAAAGGGAGTGAGTGGAACAATCTCAGGCCCATCACTCCCTCTCCCGTCAAGATCGGTAAAGCGAGAAAACAGGATCCGTCACCTCCCAAAGGGACCAAGGTTGTCCCGTCCAGAGCCAAGGCCAAAGCCAGGGTCAAGCGGAAGCCTTTTCCAAGCAAATCCTGGAGGGTGCGCCGGGGAGACAGTCTTGCCCGGATTGCCCAACGCAGCTATGGCCGTCAAGGACCCAAGGTTTTGCGTTTCTTGGCCAAGGCCAATCACATGAAGGTCCAAGCCATCCTCAAGGTAGGTCGAATCATCAAAGTCCCGGCCCTCCCACGGTCGTTGATCGGAACATCAGCCCGGGCAAGCAAATGACGCGGCTCCGGATCCTTTTCGCGGGGGGAGGATCTGGGGGGCACCTTGTTCCCGGTTTGGCCTTGGCAGAAGCCTTGCTTGAGCGGGGGGATGCAGTCTTCCTCATTCACGGGGATCGGGCGATTGAGCAGCCCTTTTTGAAACCTTTCTTGCAGGGACGTTCCCAGGCCTTGCCGGTTAGTTCCTCCAACCTCGTGTTCATGTGGAAGCTGTCACAGAAGAAGCGTGAGGCCATGAACATTCTCCGTCGCTTTGGGGCGGATGTTGTTGTGGGTTTAGGAGGGAGGACTTCCTACCCTGTCCTGGAAGCCGCCAAGACCTTGGGAGTGCCGGTTTTGCTCCTTGAACAGAACCGAGTGATGGGAAGAGCCAATCGGAGGTTCTGCCGGAAGGCCGAACGGATCTGTCATGCCTTTCCTCTCGAAGGGCATCCTTCCTTGCCTTCTCTCCGTTGGACGGGGCTTCCCCTTCGCAGACGCATTCTGCGCCTCAAGCACGATGGGGAGATTCCCGATCTTGGGATCCCGGACGAGGAACTGGTCCTCCTGGTTCTGGGAGGAAGCCAGGGAGCCGAAGTCCTCAATCTGACTTTGCCCGCCTTGCTGCGTCGTCTGCCTCCAAAGCTCAAAGAGCGGCTGCACATCATTCATGTCGCGGGGCCAGGCAAGGAGAAGGCATGCTTTGATGCCTACCAGGAGACCAAGTTGAAAGTCCATGTTTTTCCGTTTCGGGAGGATGTGCCCAGTCTCCTTCGACGTGCCGATCTCTGTATTTTGCGGGGGGGTGGGACGACTCTTTGCGAAGCAGCGGCTCTGGGAACCGCGATCGTGGCCGTGCCGATTCCCTGGCACCCCGACCGGCACCAGTGCAAGAACGTTGCGTTCCTGGCGGATCAGGGTGCTGCTTTGCACCTTACTCAGAGTGACCTGGTTCTGGGGAAAGGTTTAGATGGCCTTGAGGGACTCCTCGGGGATGCTTCGAAGCGTGAGAAAATGGGCGCTCGGGCAAAAGAGCTTTTGCCACGGGACGGAACGGAGAAGGTTCTTCGTGAGTTGGAGCTTCTCGCTGGGCAGGCAGGGCGGAGCAGGCTGGAGTCTGGAGGCAAAGAAGGAAAGGTGTTTCAAGCATGAATGAAAGCAAAGTCCCCTTCCAGTTTGCCCACCTGATCGGTATTGGTGGTTCAGGTATGTCCGGCCTTGCCAGGTTCTTGTGCGGCATGGGAGTACATGTGACAGGATCCGATCATGTGGATTCGGATTGTCTCGAGGATCTGCGGGGGCTGGGGATCCAAGTTTTTCTCGGGCACAGCGAAAAGAGCCTCAACTTTGAAGATGGATGGGTGATTCGGTCCGCCGCCATCCCGGACAACAACCCCGAAATTCAAAAAGCCAAACAAAGAGGACTTCCTTGTTACCTCTATGCAGAGGCTGTGGGCAAGCTCTCGGAGGGCTTGCGGACTCTTGCTGTTGCGGGCACTCATGGGAAGACTTCGACCACCGCCCTTTGCGTTTCGGCCTTGCGGGCGGCCGGCTTGGATCCCTCGTACTTGATCGGTGGGCAGGTGCCCGGTTTCGGGGGCAACGGAAGGGCGGGAAGCAGCGACCTCTTTGTGGTGGAAGCCTGTGAGTTCAACCGATCCTTTCACGCTTTGAAGCCGACTCACGCTGCGATCCTCAACCTGGATCCTGACCATTTTGATTGCTATCCCGAGCGTCGGGATTTGGAGATCGCGTTTGCAGGTTATGCCCAGAGTCTTCCCCCAGGAGGGCGGCTTTTTGTGCATGATGATCTTTCTTCCCGGGTCCTGAGCGGGATCCCCAGTGGGGTTGAGATCTTTCGGGTCGGCTCAGGTCTCTTTGCTGATCTTCGGGCGGTCCAAGTGGAGGAGGAAATGGGCTGTTACTCCTTTACTCCCATGCACCATAACGAGAAATACCCGAGGGTACAGCTTCAGCTCCCGGGTTATTTCCAGGTGTTGAATGCCCTTTTTGCTCTTGGTCTTGCCATGGCGGCGGGTGCAGATCCCGAGAAGGCTGCCCTGGGGCTTTCCAGCTTCGCGGGGGTTGATCGGCGTTTTCAGATTCACACAGGGCCACAGGGTGGGCAGCTTGTGGACGATTACGCCCACCATCCAGCCGAGATTTTAGCGGTATTGCGGACCGCCCGGCGGACCTTCCCCGGTCGAAAGCTCATCGTTGGATTTCAAGCACACCAGTATTCTCGGACCAGGCATTTGTTGGATGAATTTGCAAAAGCCCTTTCCTTGGCGGATCTCAGCGTGATTGCAGAGATCTATCCGGCCCGGGAGGATCCTAACTTGGATCATGGGGTGGACGGCCGGAGTTTGGCCGAGGCCGTACGAGAAGCGGGCGGAAAAGCCGAATATGGGGGGAGCCCTCTGGATTTAGCCGATAGGCTTCTTCCCCATTTGGAAAAGGACAATGCGATTCCTCTGATCTTAGGGGCGGGAGAACTTGATGGATTGGTCAAAGAGTTGGTTCGAAGGATTTAAGGGCGTCCTCCGCGAGGGAGTGGATCTCAGCTCTAAGTCGCGCCTGGGGGTAGGGGGGCGGGCTGCGGTTTTGGTCGAACCCTGGGCCGAAGAGGATGCTGCTCTATTTTTACGGGTCTGTGCGGAGCGGGGTCTTCCCTACCACTTCCTTGGGGGAGGAAGCAATGTGTTGATCCCGGATGAAGGGGTGGACGCTTTTGTTTTTACCATTCCCCAGTGGAACCGTGTCGTGCGCGACGGCAATCGCCTTGTGGCTTCGGCGGGGACGACCCTCCCTTCTCTGATTCGCAAGGCCAAGGACTTGGGACTTGAGGGATTGGAATCCTTGATCGGGATCCCGGCACAGGTGGGGGGGGCCGTCCGTATGAACGCGGGAACCAAGGAAGGGGAGACTTTTGATCACTTGGTTTCTGTCCGAGTTGCCGAGGAAAGCGGTGAAATCCGTGAGTTGGAGAGAGCCGACCTCAATCCCGGCTACCGGGACAGTAATCTCGGAAATGTCCTGATCACCACAGCAACTTTCGAGCTGAAGCCTTCCAACCGCCTCTTGATCCAGGAGCGCATCAAAGAATATCTGTTGTATCGAAACCGAAGCCAACCTGTGACTGAGCCGAGTCTCGGTTGCATCTTCAAAAACCCCGAAGGCGATGCGGCAGGTCGTCTCGTCGAAGCCAGCGGAATGAAGGGCGCCCGCGAAGGGAATATCAAGGTTTCTGAGAAACACGCGAACTACTTTGTGAATCTTGGCGAAGGGACCTCAACCCAGGTTCTTGAACTCATGGGGCGCGTCCAAGAAGCAGTCGAAAAAGAATTTGGCATCCTCCTGAGCCCCGAAATCCGAATCTGGGGCAAGGAGCCGAATGAGGAGAAGTAAAACTTTCCCCCAAAGGTCCAGCTCCCTTCTTGCTTCCTGCAGCGCCGAGGTCTTTTTTCGGGTTAAGGGAGTTCAAACAGGACTTGCAACCTCAAGAAGTCGACGCCTTGGATCTTCACTCGGATGGAATAACCCTCTGTGAAGGAGAAAAGCTTTCGCCCTGCTCGCAGCTGTAGGGTGGGACCTTTGAGTTCCGGTCTCTCACCGATCGCCCGGGCGGGAAGGAAGCCACTCACGTTGAATTCCTTCAAGAAAATATCGAGACCATAACGCGAAACGCGACGGATCTTGGCCTCAAAACATTTGCCCACATGGGGGGACATGTATTGACAGACCTTGAGGTCGCCCATGGCCTTTTCGGCCATCTCTGCGATATTGGCCTGAAGAGAGGCGTGTTGGGCCATCTCGTTCATGTCCTCGAGGAACTCAGTGGTTTTCAGTTCCTCTTCGGCCTCGGCTCCCCTGGATTCGATGGCGTGGAGCCAGCGATGGACGAAGAGATCGGGGTAGCGGCGAATCGGCGAGGTGAAGTGGAGATATGCCTCTCGGGCAAGGCCCCAGTGTTTAGCGGTGTCGATGTGGTCCTTGACGGCGTAGGTCGCTCGTTCGACGAGTCCCATGATCCGCTGGATCAAGGCGTCCGCGTTGGGGCGGTTGCGGGCGATGCGGATTAGGCCGCCGACGTCCCGGCCGGAGAGGCGGTCCTTGTTGGGGACTCTGATCCCGAACTCGGCGAGCATCTTGGCGATGGCCTCGATCTCCTCGGGGTCCTTGCGAGGGTGGACCCTGTAGATTGTGGGGAGGCCCTTGGCCCGGAAGAGATCCCCGACGGCCTGGTTTGCCGCCAAGGCCGTCTCTTCGATCAAGGTCTGGGAGAAATAACGAGGAGCATCGACAATCTGCTTGACCTCATGTTCTTCATCGAAAAGAAACTTGCGCTCACGGGATTGCATCCTGAAAGAGCCTTTTGCATCTCGGATTTTTTGTTGCTGGATTGTCCACTCGCGGAAGAGGCGGAGGGAATCGTGTAGAAAGGCGATCTCTTCGGTTTCTTCATTTTTTACGCCGTCCAAAAGGTCCTGAACGACGCGGTAGGTATTTCGGTGGACGCTTCGGAGAACGCTTTTGTGGACTTTGGAGGCGACCCTCTTCCCGCTGGAGTCGAACTCCATGATGACGGAATAGGCAAGGCGGTCGCGATGGGGAACGAGGGAGCAGAGGTGGTTGCTGATCTTCTCGGGCAGCATGGGGACCACTTGGTCGGGGAGGTAAACGCTTGTGGCCCGGGCGAGCGCTTCGGCGTCCAGAGCCGTCCCGGGGCGGACATAGTGGCCCACGTCGGCGATATGGACCCCCAGTTCAAGGTTTCCATTCGGGAGGCGTTTGATGCCAATGGCGTCGTCATAATCTTTGGCATCTTCTCCATCAATTGTGAAGATGAGTTCCCCCCGAAGGTCCACGCGTCCTTCGAAGTCCTTGGGACTTGGATCCTCGGGGAGGCCTTCCACCTCTGCAAGCACGTCTTCGGGAAACACCGTGCGTACCCGAAACGATTGGAGGATGCGCATCTCCTCGGAGTCTTCTTCTCGATAGACCTTGGGACCGGTGTTCATCGCCCCATAGGCCCTGGGGCGTCGCGCAATGCGTTCGCCTACAGTCTCCGAACCCCCTTCTTCCAGGTCACCAATGGTCATTCCATCGGCCGTTTGGATGGTCCAGCCCCGGTCTTGACTTTCCGGCTCTTCCGAAATCTCTCCGCCCTGGGCTTTAAGAAGATCTTTGAAGCTGCTGAGTCCTGTGCCTTGGGAGGTTTTTTTCTGTTTCTTGGGTTTCTTGCCCATGGAGAGATGATACTCCATCGAGCGAGGTACTCGGGAGTTTTCTAAAGGATCACATAGACCTTTAGGTTTCCACCCCGGATCATGTGCAGCCCCTTGGATGCCTGGAGTTTGGCCCAGGTGTTGGGAAAGTGGGTTTGTAAAGCTTGAGCAAAGTCTTCGCTCAGGAGGATAGGCCCCTTCCTTTGAAGTTGACGAAGGTGGAGGAGAATCTGGGCCCCGATCAGGACCTTTTTGGACTTCTGTTCCTCGGGCTCAAAGCTAAGCAGGCTCCTTGCAAGGTTCCTCAGAGTGTCCCCGGCTGGTTCGGCGGGGATGCCATAGTCGTACCTGAGAGTCGCTGCTTCGAACATCCCCTTTGCCAAGACTGTTGGCTTCTTTCCCTCCAACTCTTTGGTCCGGATGCCTTCGATGTCTCTGGCCCAAGTCCAAAGGGGGTAGGAGTTTTCGTGGGGATAGCGCAGGGTGAAGCTGATGGCGTCTACAGCAGAAATGGCGGCCAAGAAGGTGAAAAGGGAGAGCAGACCCTGGAACTTCGGTAGAACCATGCTGAGGGAAAGAGCCGCAAGGGGGAGGAAGCCCAGGAAGTAGGCGCCTTTCTCGGGATACCCATAGAGGGTGAGAAGAACCAGGTAGGCGAGGAAGGCCGCCCCGACGGAAAAAAAACGGACAAAGGATTGTTTGGCCAAGAGAGGAAGCGAGATCCCCAAGCTGAGCCAGACCGCCCAGGCAGGCCTGAAGAATCCTTTCCAAAGAAAGGGCAGCCAACCCTCGGGTGTGTTGGCCGGATGGAGGACCTTGTTGTAGAGCTCCATCGAGGATGGGTTTCCGGTGGGCGCTCCGGGAACTTGGAAGACATCAACAAAGAGCCAAGTGCGCAAGGCCTGGTTGAAAAACCAGAGCAGGGCTGGGGCAAGGAGGAAGGCCAGGGCGCGGGGGAGCTTGGCCGGGATGTCCTGCAGAAGACTCTCTCTCCCAAAGCGCGTGACGGCCATGGGCAGAAAAAAAGCAAGAAGGATCCATCCAGTCTCGTGGGAGAGGGGGGCCAGGAGAACGATGGCTCCTGCGAGTCCATAGGCCCAGGGCCTTGGAGATTCTCGATCAATGAGCCGGCAGAAAAAATAAAGGGCGGCGCAGACGAGGCCGTAGTGTTGCCCGTGGACTTCGACGGTGGTGGCGAAGAATAAGGTACTAGGGGCGAAAGCCACGAGGACCAGGCTGACGAGTGCCGGCCGAATCCTCCGGCAGTAACGACGGAGAGTTGCAAACAAGAATCCGTTGCCCAAGGCCGCCATCAAAGCGCTGTAGATGAAGGCGAGCTGTCGATCACCGAGCCCTCCTCCTTCGAAGAACCTGGTAAAACCGACCAAACCTGGCATGTAGAGCAGGTGGGAGCCTGCAAGGACACCCTTTCGGGCAAACTCCAAGTAGAGGATTCCGTCCCCGTAGGGATGCTGTTGCAGCAGGAGCAAGTAGGCGACGAAGCTGAGGATGGAGACGAAGAAGGGGAGCATGTTCTGTGGTTATACCCAGGCTAGGAGTGCGCTTCGAGCCAAGACCAACCGCTGCCGATGTCTACGGTCAGAGGGACCTCAAGCTCGGCGGCTCCTTCCATACAGCTTCGGACGAGCTGGATGGTCTTCTCCAGCTCGGCTTTGGGACACTCAAGAACGAGTTCATCGTGGACCTGGAGGAGTTGGCGGCCTTGCAGCCCCTCTTCGCGCAGGGCTTTGTGGAGACGGATCATTGCGATCTTGATGATGTCTGCGGCACTGCCTTGGATGGGGCTGTTCACGGCGACATTTTCTGCCGCGACACGCAGGCGGGGAACTTGGGAATTGATCTCCGGAATCGGCCGACGCCGACCGAAAAGAGTTCGCACCTCCCCGTCCTCTCGGGCGTGCTCCAAGGTTGTGTCGAGCCACTCCTTCACTCTGGGCATTTTGCTGAAATAGGCGGCGATGAATTTCTTGGCCTCGGCGACACTCATTCCTGTTTCCCCTGCGAGGCGCTTGGCACCCATACCATAGACCAGTCCGTAATTGATGACCTTGGCATGAGAACGCATGTCGCTTGTGACCAGCTCAGGCATGACATCGAAAATGAGAGCGGCAGTTCTTCGGTGGATGTCTTCTCCCTTCCTAAATCCTTGGATAAGGTTTTCGTCCCGAGAGAGGTGGGCGAGGATGCGGAGTTCGATCTGGGAATAGTCGGAGGAGATGAGAACCCAGTCCGGAAAACCTGCAACAAAGGCTCCGCGAATCTTACGGCCTTCTTCGGTGCGGATGGGGATGTTTTGGAGGTTGGGGTTGTCCGAAGAGAGCCTGCCTGTTGCGGCGACGGCTTGGTTAAAGGAAGTGTGGATACGTCCAGTTTCCGGTCGGATCAATTTGGGCAGGGCGTCCACATAGGTGCCCTTGAGTTTGGTGAGCTTACGATATTCGAGGAGGAGGGCGCCGATGGGGTGCCCTCCCAGGGATTCCAGAACTGCGGCGTCGGTACGGTATTGCCCGGTCTTGGTCTTGCTCAATTTCTTGAGCCCTAACTCGTGCTGGACCTGGAGTTTCTCGAAAAGAATCTTTCCGAGTTGTGCGGGGCTTTGGATGTTGAACTCTTCCCCGGCCAGGTCATAGATCTGGGTTGTGAGTTCGTCGATCCGCTTTTCCATTTCTTGGGAGAGTCGGTCCAGGGTTTCTCGGTCTACCTTGATTCCGCGAGTCTCCATGTCCACGAGGACATTTACCAAGGGGATTTCGATGTCATAAAAGACCCCCTTGACATCGAATTCTTCGATTTCTTCCTCCAAAGGTTTTTTCAGGCGAAAGGTAAAATCCGCATCTTCACAGGCGTACTCCCCGACGATCACCTGGGAGATCTGGTCCATGGTGAGTTTGTTCTTTCCGGTTCCAATCAACTCCTTGGTGGGAATCTTGCGGTAGTTGAAATAGCGCAGGGAAAGTTCATCGAGGTTATGGCGACGGATCCCGGGTGCGACGCAGTAGCTCGCGAGCATGGTGTCGAAGATAAGACCCCGAACCTGGACCTTAAGACTTTGCATGGCCTCAATGTCATATTTGAGGTTTTGGCCGATCTTTCCGAGCTTCGGGTCTTCGAGCAGGGGTTGAAGGGCCTGGAGCCATTGTTCTTTGTTGTGGCCCTCGGGGAGGTCGGGGGCAATGAGGGGCACGTAAAAACCTTGGTTTTCTTGAAAGGAAAAGGACATCCCGACGACCTCCAATTCCCCTTGGTCGAGTGAGGTTGTCTCGGTATCGAAGGCAAAGCTCCCCGCTTCCCGGAGTTTGGTGCTAAGGGTTTGGACCTCTTCGAGGCTCTGCGTGACCTGGTAGTCCCGATCCTTGCGCTGGTCCTTTTCTTGTTGGGCCTTGAGGAGTTCGTCGGCCAGGGCACGAAACTCGAGCCTTCGGTACAGCTTGAGAAGTGCTGCGGTGTCTGGGTGGGGCGGCCCTACGGTTTCCGGACGGATGGGTAATTCGAGGTCTGTTCGGATGGTGACCAAGTGTTTGGAGAGGAAGGCCTTGTCTCGATTTTCTTCGAGGGATGTCCGAAGCTTGGGTTTTTGGATTTCATCCAGGTGTTCATAAAGGTTTTCCATGGTCCCGAATTGTTGCAGGAGCCGTGCTGCGGTTTTGGGGCCGACTCCGGGGACACCGGGGACGTTATCGCTGCTATCCCCCATGAGGGCGAGGAGGTCGATCATCTGCCGAGGTTGGACACCGAATTTTTTTTCCACGTCCTCGGGACCGAGGATTTTGGGTTCTTTGCTTCCTTTGGACATCAGGTCGTAGAGGCGAATCCTGCTGTCATCGATAAGCTGCATGAAGTCCTTGTCCCCAGTTACGAGAAAGACTTCCTCCCCGAGGTCCCGGCATTGGATGGCGAGGGTGCCGATCACGTCATCCGCTTCTTGGCCGGGTAACTCAAGGATGGGAAGGCCCCAAGCGTGGACGACTTCGCGCATGTCTTCGAACTGCATGACCAACTCCTCTGGGGCCTTGTCGCGGGTGGCCTTGTATTCGGGGTAGATCTTGGTCCGTTGCAGAGCTTCCCTCGGACCATCGAAGGCTACGGCAACCTTCTGAGGTTTTTCGCGCTCGAAGAGGGCACGCATGGTCATGATGAACCCGAAAGTTGCCGAGGTCGGGTGCCCTGTAGAGGTTGTGAGTCCGCCGCCTCTTCCGGTAAAAGCGAAGTGGGCGCGATAAGCGAGAGCGGTTCCGTCGATGAGGAAGGTCCTTGTCATGGAGGCATTGTGGGGGGGATGCGCTTCGGATTCAGCCCATGACCGAGAAATTTCGATTTTCTTAGGATGGAAGACATCAAAGTGGACCTCGCAGTGATCGGGGCCGGCCCTGCCGGCCAAAAAGCGGCCATCCAGGCGGCGAAGCTCGGAAAGAGTGTTTTGGTCATCGAAAAGGAGGACAGGCTTGGGGGAGCCTGTCTCAACTATGGCACCATTCCCTCCAAAACTCTGCGCGAGGCCATTTTGGATTTGACTGGTTTCCGGGAGCGCTCCTTTTACGGGGTTCAGAAGGAGCGGGAACGAGGGAAGGTCTCCATCCATGACCTCCTCTTCCGCTTAGACAAGGTCCTGAGGCAACAGGGGGAGTTAATACGTGAGCAGTTTGCCAACAATGAAATCCGAGTGGTCCAAGGCAGGGCTTCTTTTCGGACCGTGAATGTCCTCGAGGTTATGGATGAGGACGGTAAGGGCAATTATTGGGTAGAGGCTCAGCGGATCATCATTGCAACAGGCTCTCGTCCTCGGAATCCGGGGGAGGTCCCCTTCGATGATGACTGCATCTTGGATTCAAACCGTTTGCTCAAGTTGGATCGGATCCCCGAGTCCATGCTTGTCTTGGGATCGGGCATCATCGGCAGCGAGTACGCGACCATGATGGCGGCCCTGGGGACGAAGGTCACATTGATCGATCGAACCGAGCGGCCGCTCCGCCTCCTGGATTCGGAAATCGGGGAGATGTTCTCCAAATATTCCGCCGAGATGGGGGTGGATTTTCAGGGGGGGCTTACGATCGATCAGATTCGTAAATCGGAGGATGGCCAGGCGGTTGTAACGACCAAGGATGGAAAAACTTTTGAGGCCGAAACTCTGTTTTTCGCATTGGGGCGGGTGGCCAACGTGGAGACCCTCGGTCTAGACAATATCGGGCTGGACCTGACCGGGAGGGGGCATCTTCCAGTGAATCCGCTCTTCCAAACGGCCTGGCCGAATATCTTCGCTGTGGGGGATGTCATCGGTGCTCCTGCTCTTGCGGCGACTTCCATGGAGCAGGGGCGGCTCGCTGCCCGCAATGCCTTTGCGGAGCGGACCCACCAGTTTCCCGAATTCTTTCCCTTTGGGGTCTATACCATTCCTGAGATCTCGTGGATTGGGGCTACCGAAGACCAACTCATAGACAAGGGGTCCAATTATGAGGTGGGAAGGGCCTATTACTACGAGATTGCCCGTGGGAGCATCGCGGGGGACACCAAGGGGCTCATCAAAATCCTTTTTCATCGAGAGACCAGGGAAGTTTTGGGGGTCCATATCATGGGAACAGCGGCCGCCGAGCTGATCCATATCGCCCAAGTGGCCATGCATTTCAGGGCTCGGATCGACTATTTCATCGACAGCATCTTCAATTATCCCACCTTTGCCGAGGGATATCGTATTGCAGCTCTGAATGGAGTGAACAAGACCCTCGTGAAGCACTAAGCCTGTTTGTTTCCCCTAGTTCGGACAAATCGCACCAGGCATCTTCGCCTGAGGCTTGGGCCCGACAGGAGAAAGTGGTACAAGGACGATACGTTGAGGAGCCAATTTGCGGTTAAGATGGTATCGTGTAGGAGATCGAGGGCTATTTCCTCCTCTTTACCATTGGTGAGCTGAGACCCAACTGGGTTTCGTTATGGTTCGTCTATAGATGTGTGGACCCCAGGGGTTCTTGCCGGCTTTCTTGGTCGGGCCAGGGTGATTCCGCACAATCATTCTTTACAAGGACATTCTTTACAAAGACATTCTTCACAATGAGGCTTCACCATGAGGCTTCACCATGAGGCTTCACAGTGAGCCTTCACAGTGAGCCTTCTTCTTTGACTTCTTCATTTTCCCCCTTCCCTTGAGGATCTTTGATATGCAAACCTTCCAAACCATTGCCTTGGCCTCCCTGGGGTTCCTTGCCTTTGTTTCCGGAGGGGTCAAGGGGCAAAGCAAAGTTGTGATTCCTTCGGGTTATCAGAACACCGAGGGAAACTCAGCTGAGTTCCGCCCTTTTGCCTATGATCGGGTTCGCCTGACGCAGTATTTCGGGATCAACCTTCTTCGCAATAAAATCCCCTTCCGGAAAACCATTACAGGCCTTGCCTACCGTCGGGATGGGAGGGCTTTTACTCGTTCGACCTTTACCCGTCGGTCTTCTCCCACCTGGACGATTCGCATGGGGAACTACTTTCCCTCCACTCGGAACCCCAGGGAGGTTTACCTGCGCCCCGGAACTGGGTCCTTCAATACCCTGACGACGGTGTTCAATGCAAAGACGGTGAATTTTCCCAAATTGGGTCCCGTCGGTTTTAGTCTCCCTCCTTTTAATATCCGCTTTCCTCTGGATGTTCCCTTCCCCTTCCTCCTCACTGGGGGTTATCTTGCGATCGATCACTTCGCCTACGAGACCCGGAATCGGACCTCGACTTACTTGGTGGACGCTGTGCGATCCCAAGTGGATGTAGGAACTGCAACTGCCTATGGAACCTCCTGTCCAAAAAACAAAAACCGCGCCTTCGGGATCAGCTCCAACCCTGGAAGCAATGCTCCTCTTGAGTTGCGACTCTTCGGTGGCGTTCCCGGATCTTTGGTGATCGGGACTTTTGGGGTGAGCAAGACCACATGGAATGGTGTTCCTCTTCCCCTGGATATGTCTTTTGTTGGGTTGAGGGGCTGCAGCATCTACGCTAGTGAAGAAATCTTGATTCCGGTCAAGACCAACACAAACGGTGGGGCCGCGATTGTCACCAAACTCCCAGCGGACACGAGTTTGGCGGGAGTCAAGCTCTATAGCCAATGGATCTCCTTGGATAAGCGGGTGAACCCGAGCTTCCCCCTCAGCTTCTCGAATGGAGTTGCTTTTCGTCTAGGGAAGTCCATTGGTTCTACTCCTCCTTTAGATGCCTTCTTTACCTACGCAGAAAGTAACGCGGCAAGATACCGCTCGGGTTTTGTTGATTACGGCGTGGCCCTGGTGACGGAGTTCACCTACAAGTAGATCGAGTCCTAAAGGTTTGATGGGGCCTCCCTTCCTTTGGAGTGGAGGCTCTTTTCATTTCCGCAATGAGGGGATGAGGAGAGGCTTTTGCTTTATCTCATGAGAATCCTTTTTTGGGTTTGGAGAAAGCCCCGAGGATGATGGTGGGGCATAGAGAGTTCGAAATGTTCTTTCTCGTCGGTTTCGGCCTGTACCCATAGGTTGGGAGTCATGAAAACCCGCCTGTGCATGTCAATTTGCCCGAAAAGGATTGTTCTACAAGCGCTGGAGGGTTCCCTTAGGGTTTTCCAGGAGCATGCTATGGCCGGCTCCGGGGACGGGGATGTACTGGCCCTTGGGGAGGAGTTGGGCGCAGGCTTCGATGTCGGCGGGGTTGACGAGGCTGTCCTCGAGGCCGGCGTGGAGGTCGACGGGGGTTTCAATCCGGGGGAGGAGGGGTTCTAAGTTGGTTTCTTGGATGGCCTTGATCTGGGCGAGGGTGGTGCGCCGTTCTTCTTCGGAGGGGGTGAAGTTGCGGGTGAGATCGGAAACGAGTGCGGGGCGGGCCTTTTGGAAAGTGGCGCCGAAGAGGAAGGGGCGAAGGGCCTTGCCCAGATCGGGGCCGTGAAAATTCCGGAAGACGAGGTCGAAGAAATCATAGACGGCCCGGGCGCGAGGAGTCTTGAGGACGGAGGTTCCGAAGAGCCAGGCCTTTTCGATTTGAATCTCATGGGGGTTTCCAAGGCCTGCGCAGAAAGCCAGGGCCAGCTTGCCTCCCATGGAAGTGCCGAGGAGTTGGCAGCGTTTCCAGCCGAGGTGTTCCAAAAGGAGGACGAGTTGTTGGACTCCTCCCTCGAAGGTCCAGGGGGACTTGGCTGGCCCTGCCCTCCCAAGGCCTGGAGGATCAAAGACGCAGGCCTCGTAACCCATCCGGGCCAAAGTCCTGGGCAGGGTGCCGAAAAGCCGGGAGCTATTGCCGAGCCCGGGAATCAAAACAATGGCTGTCCCCTTTCCTTCGAGGCGGAAGGGGAGAGTGGATCCATCGGGGAGGCGGAGGGAGGACCAGTTGCTCATCTGTGATTAGGGTGGAGAAACATGGCGTAGGTGCCAAGGGATTCTTCGGCGATTTTGCGGAATGCGCGGCTGATGCCGGCGGCGATCGTGAGCTGGTAAAAGGGAGTTTTACGGATCAGGGGGCGGCGGTCGGCGAGATAGGCGATATGAATAGGGACCGAGCCTTCACGCAGGGCGGGGATGGCAAGGGCTGAGATGGCGGTCATGCTCCGGATTTTGCCGGCCATGGGCGCGGAGCAGGGGAGCCAAAGAACGCAGTCGGGGCTTTTTGGGGGGGAAAGGGAAGGGAGGGGGAGGGGCGCACCGTTCCTGAGTCCGAGAACGCCTTGGAGGAGGGCCTTGCCATGGTTGGCCTTTCCCTTGCCTCGGAGGGATTGCAGGAAGCCTGCGAGCTTTTTTTGTTGGGTAGGTCCGTGGTGTACAAAGCCCTTCTTTGGGAAGACTTTGGTCTTTTTGCCGTAGCAGATGAGCCGGAATTTTTGTTGGGGTCCCAAGCTGGCGACAAAGCGGAGGATTTCTTGGGTCACAGCTTGACCAAGAGTTTTCTTTGGGACGCCCATGGGGCGGGTCGATTTGCCGCTTCGGTCCAAGGGATACCAGGGGCCGTTTAGGGCCTCGGAACTATCGAGGAGGATGAGGATCCGATTGCCAAGAGCCGGGCGGCCGAAGAGCTGGGGAAGGTCCGTAGGGTATTCGGGTCTTGAGCGGTCCCGCTTTCTGCGGCGGCGTTTCTTTCTGGGTGCAAGCTCCTCGCAGATGCCGTCCAGCCACCAGCGCAGACGGGGAGAGCGGCTGTCCTCTCGGAGGGCCTTGAGGGCGGGGATCCAGGCTTTGACTTCTTTTGGTTGAGCCGAAAAGAGGCAGCGGCAGATTGCGAGGCGTTCCCCAAGGGGGGTTTTGTGGGAAAGCAAGCTGCGCCGCAGGAGGGCGAGAGCCTTGGTCCGCAGGGGGCCCCTATCGCCGAGGTTCGAAGGGTCTCCCGAGAGGATGCTACTGAGGCTGTGCCAAGCACGGATGCGAATACGGGGATCCTTTTCCTTTTGCAGGAGTTTGGGAACAAGGTTCAGGGTGGAAACCATGCCGAGATTCGCACAGAGAAGGAGGCCCGCTGCCCGGGCAAGGGCTTCGGGGGCGTCCAGGAGGCTTTGGATCTTGGGAAGTGGAACGGATGCTTCTCGTTGGGCAAGGATGCTGGCCCCCACTTGCTGCGCGAGAAGAGGGGGGACCGCCTTGCTTCCCTTGGGGGCAGTTCCCTCGAGCAGGGCAAGAGCTTCTTCTTGGATACCTGGGTCGGCGGAGCGGGCGAGCGCGCGAATGGCGAGGGCGCGGACGAGCCAAGGCTGGCGCTTTGTCGAGGCTGGGGCCTTCCATTCATTTGCAAGCTTGGGTCCCACATGGGCCAGGGCAAAGCGAAAGAGCCAGCTCCGGGCTTCTGTCCCGGTTTGGGCTGCTAGGCCGGAGATCACAAAGGAGAGTTCCGTCTCGGCGGACCAATAA
Source organism: Planctomycetota bacterium (assembly GCA_026984035.1). Taxonomy (GTDB): domain Bacteria; phylum Planctomycetota; class UBA1135; order UBA1135; genus HyVt-539. The sequence continues at coordinate 15,672 of JALSSW010000110.1, read as the reverse complement.
AAAAAACGTCCCCGTGCCTTTACCGTCTCCCGGATCTTTTGGGAGCGGGGGTTTAAAAAGCGGGGATTCTTTGTGGGAAGGGGAGCTTGGAGATCGACCTTGCCTTTGGACCAGGCTCTCCACCATTCTTTTGCGACTTTGAGGGGGGATCCCTGGGCGTACAGGGGCGCAGACGGAAGCCCCATTCCGATGATGAGCGCCATGCCGAGGGGCGCTGGGGAGATACGGCCTGTCCTCTCTTCCATCCCCGGGGTTCCCATGCCCATTCCTGTTACTTGTAAAACCTTTTCACGACATCGGGGAGGGAACGGACCAGGGTATGTCCCACAATCTCGAGGCTCTTCGCCGAAAGGATGGTTAGGTCGTCCCCTTCGGTATGCCACCAAGTGGGTGTCCCATTGCGTTCTCCCCCAAATTGGATGAGGTCGAGAACCGCGATCCCATAGTTTTGAAAGGGAATGTGGTCATCAGTGACCTGGGTTCTTTCGTGGAAGAAAAACTTGGAATAGCCCAGCCTTTGAGCTGTCTTTGCAACGATTCGGATCAAATCCGCATCCGAATTGCTGTCCATGCTGATCGAGAGATCCTTTGCACCGACCATGTCCAGCAGGATGAAGACCGGAACAAATTCGACCAAGTCCTTTTCCTTGGGAAACTCCGCGCGCAACTTCTTGACGTAATGCTTGGAGCCGAACATCGCCAGCTCCCCTTCTCCCCAGTCGAAGGGGATGCTTTCTTCACCATCAAACCAAAGGCAGCGGACTTCGATCGGGAGGGGATGCTTTTTGAGGTAGCGGGCGACTTCCAACAATAAACCCGAGCTTGAGCCCCCATCATTTGCGCCAACGAAGCGAAAGTTTTGTTCCGGTAGGGGATGCCCAGTGGTTTTTTTAGAGTCGTAGTGGCTCGCCAAAAGCAGAATCCGTTTTTCGTTTTTTTTCGTGCCGGGAATCTTGCAGACGATGTTGTGAAACTGAATCCCCTTGGCCTTTTCGGATCGAAAGCTATCGAGGCTGGGCTTGAGGCCCATCTTATGGAGTTCTCCCCGGATATAATCACGGACCTTGAGGAGGGCCGCGCTTCCTGCCGGATGAGGTCCAAAGGAGACCATCTTTTTCACATGGGCCAAGGCAGCTTTTCCGGAGATAGGACTCTTTTCTACCGGAGCCGAAGTTGAGCAAGCCGAGACAAGGAACATAGAGATTAAGAGGGGAAGACTGAGGGAAAGGGATGAATGCGTACGTTTTTTCATTGGGGAGATGGTTTTACACCAAAGAGCTCTGCGAGGGAGATGAAACCCTGGAAACTTGGGGGCTTTTTGAAACCCTTAGCCAAATTCCTCCTATGAACTCTTAGGCAAGATGAATCATGACTCGGATCCCAGGAACAGGCGCAAGTCTACCTTGGCAAAGGTTCACCTGCCAAGGGGGGTTCCCGTTCAAGGGGTGAATCCGATATGGTCGATAATTCCAACAGTTTTCTCGGAGCCCGATGAGAGCCCTTTATGATGGCTTCCGAGGATCGATCGCTGGCAAGGCGGAGGGATAGAAGCGATGGAAGAGCAGCTCAAATTGATGGATTTGGTCCGGAAGACCCTGGACACAGCTAAATATGAAGATGAGCATTGGGAAGGAGGCTTCAAGGACTACCTTGCACTCCTTGAAGAAAACCCCTTGATCTGTCGCACTTCGTATCAGCGCGTCTATGACATGGTCCTCTCCTATGGGGTCACCGAGAGCGAGGAGCGCAGAGAGAAAACCATTCACTATAATTTCTTCGACGATCCGATTGAGGAAGGCCGCGATGGACTCTTTGGCTTGGATAAACCGATCGAAAAGTTTATGAACGTTATCAAGGCTGCTGCCCACCATTTTGGTCCGGAGCGTCGCATCCTGATGTTGCATGGTCCCGTCGGGTCTTCCAAGTCGACCATTGTTCGTCTTCTGAAGAAAGGACTCGAAGAGTACAGCGCGAAACCCGAGGGGGCCCTCTATACCTTTGATTGGATCATCGATGACAAGGTCCAAAGTTCGATGATGAACGAGGAGCCACTGTTGCTTGTCCCTCCCGAAGCTCGTGAGTCCCTCCTGGACCGATTAAACGATAAGCTTCGCGCTTCCTACCAGCTCAAGTTGGACTTTGACCTCTCACCGATCTCGCGCTACTGGTACAAGGAATTGATGCACAAGTATCGCGGTGACTGGGAGAAGGTCATGGAGCATGTCAGGGTGCGCCGCCTCCTGATTTCCGAGAAGGATCGCATCGGCATCGGCACCTTCCAACCCAAGGACGAAAAGAACCAGGACTCCACCGAGCTTACGGGGGATCTCAATTACAGGAAGATCGCTGAGTTCGGGACCGATAGTGATCCTCGGGCCTTTAACTTCGATGGAGAGTTCTGCGTAGCCAACCGAGGGATCATCGAGTTTATCGAGGTCCTCAAGCTGGATGTGGCCTTTCTTTATGATCTGCTCTCGGCAAGCCAGGAGCATAAGATCAAACCCAAGAAGTTTGCCCAAACAGACATTGACGAGGTCATCATCGGCCATACGAATGAGCCGGAATATCGCAAGCTACAGAGCAACGAGTTGATGGAAGCCTTCCGGGATCGAACGATCAAGATCGACATCCCCTACAACCTGAAACTCAGTGACGAAATCAAGATCTACGAGAAGGATTTCAACAAGAAGCGAGTCCCAGGAAAACATATTGCCCCGCATACCATCGAGATGGCCGCCATGTGGGCAGTGCTCACCCGCCTCGAAGATCCCAAGAAGGCCAACCTCTCCCTGGTCCAGAAGCTCAAGCTCTACAATGGTAAGACCCTTCCTGGCTTTACCCGCGACAACATCCGTGAAATCCGCGAAGAGTCCAAGCGTGAGGGCATGGAGGGAATCTCCCCTCGTTATATACAGGACAAGATCAGTAACTCCCTTGTTGGGGAGCAGCCTTGTATCAACCCCTTCATGGTGATGAATGAGTTGGAAGCGGGTCTGTCCCACCATTCATTGATTTCCCGGGAGGAAGATAGGAAACGCTACAAGGATCTCCTTGCCATGGTCCGGGAAGAATACGAGGACATCGTCAAAAACGAGGTGCAACGAGCCATCGCCGCCGACGAAGAAGCGATCTCAAGGCTTTGCGGAAACTACATCGACAATGTCAAGGCTTATACGCAAAAGGAAAAGGTGCGTAACCCCTATACCGGGCAGGACGAAGAGCCCGATGAACGCTTGATGCGTTCGATCGAAGAAAAGATCAACATCCCCGAAAGTCGCAAAGATGATTTTCGCCGGGAGATCATGAATTATATCGGAGCCCTCGCGATCGAGGGTAAGACCTTTGATTACCGCATGAACGAGCGCTTGCACAAGGCCCTCGAGCTCAAACTGTTCGAAGACCAGAAGGACAGCATCAAGTTGACTTCCCTGGTCTCGACGGTGGTGGACAAGGATACGCAGGAGAAAATCGAAGTGGTCAAATCTCGTTTGATTCGGGATTTTGGTTATGACGAGATTTCCGCCACCGATGTCCTTAACTACGTCGCGAGCATCTTTGCCCGCGGAGATATCAAGAGCCAAGGGGCCTGAGGTAGGGGCCGGGGAGAGAGATGGGTCGAAGGATTGATTCGGATCACAGCCGCTTCCGCGAGATTGTTCGCGGGCGGATCAAGCAGGACCTCAAAAAATATGTGAGTTCCGGCGAAATGATCGGGAAGCAGGGGGACAAGTATGTTTCCATCCCGATACCACAGATCCAGCTTCCCAAGTTTCGCTTCGGCAAAAACCCCAAGGGGGGAGTGGGGCAAGGTGAAGGTGAACCGGGTAAACCGGTAGATGGCGAGGGAGAAGGCCAAGGGCAGGCCGGCGAGGACGAGGGACAACATGTGATCGAAGTCGATGTTTCCCTCGAGGAGTTGGCGACCATCCTTGGTGAGGAGTTGGAGCTTCCTCGGATCGAACCCAAGGGCAAGAAGAACATCACCTCCATGGGGGGGAGTTGGAAGGGGATTCGCAGCATCGGTCCGCAGAGCCTTCGGCATTTTCGACGGACCTACAAGCAGGCACTCAAGCGCCAGATTGCAGCGGGTCTCTATGACCCAGAGAACCCTGTGATCATCCCTGTGCGGGAGGATCAACGCTACAAGAGTCGCAAGGAGGAGATGATCCCTCAGGCGAATGCCGTCATCCTCTACATGATGGACGTCTCCGGATCCATGGGAAGGGAACAGAAGGAGATGGTGCGGATCGAAGCCTTCTGGATCGATACTTGGCTGCGTTCCCAGTACAAAAACATCGAAGTGCAATACATTGTCCACGATGCTGTGGCTCACCTGGTGGATCAGCACACCTTCTTCCATCTTCGGGAGTCGGGAGGAACGAAGATTTCAAGCGCTTTCGAGCTTTGTCTTCGACTCATGCGTGACAAGTACAATCCCCTCGAATGGAATGTCTATCCTTTCCATTTTTCAGACGGCGATAACTGGTCCTCTCGGGACACCGAATACTGTATCGATCTTCTGAAAAACGCCATCCTCCCCGGCTGCAACCAGTTTTGCTATGGACAGGTGAAGAGTGCTTATGGTTCGGGACAGTTCAAAAAAGACTTGGACCAGGCCTTTCCCAATGACGAGCGTATTGTGACCTCGGATATTTTGGATCGGGACGGGATCCTTCCCTCGATCAAAGAATTCCTGGGGAAGGGGCTGTAAGAATGGGAAACCTGACTCCGGAGCTGGCTCGTTACGCCGAAGAAATCCGCGACCTTGCCGCAAGTTACGGCCTCGATTTTTACGAGACGATCTTCGAGTTGGTGGACTGGGATGAACTCAACATGGTTGCGGCCTATGGAGGCTTCCCCAAGCGCTATCCTCACTGGCGCTTCGGGATGGAATTTGAGCAACTCCAAAAGAGCTACACCTACGGCCTGTCCAAAATTTATGAGTTGGTGATCAACAATGATCCTTGCTACGCCTACCTCATGCGATCCAACAGCATGACGGATCAAAAGCTGGTCATGGCCCATGTCTATGGGCATTGCGACTTCTTCAAGAACAACGCCTGGTTTGCTCACACCAACCGAAAAATGATGGATGCTATGGCGAACCATGGGGCCCGGGTCCGGCGCTACATGGACCAGTTCGGGGTAGACGTTGTCGAAGACTTTATTGACTGCGTTCTTTCGCTCGACAACCTCATTGATATCCACAGTCCCTACATCCAAAGGCCCGAACCCCAAGCCAAGATGGAGGAAACTCTCGAGCCTCCTCGTCTCAAAGCCAAGGGCTATATGGATCGCTACATCAACCCCCCCGAGGTTTTGGCCGAGGAAGCGAAACAGCGAAGAGAAGAGCTGGCCAAAAAGCAGCGATTCCCCAGTGAACCTGCGAAGGATGTTTTGCTCTTCCTTCTGCACAATGCTCCTCTCGAGCGCTGGCAACAGGATGTTTTGGCGATGCTCCGAGAAGAGGCCTATTACTTTGCCCCCCAGGCCATGACCAAAATCATGAATGAAGGATGGGCGGTCTATTGGCATTCCACCATGATGTGCAAGGACCTTGTGGAGCCGGCCGAGGTCATCGATTATTGCGACCACCACTCCGGGACCTTGGCCACGAGTCCGGGGCAGATCAACCCCTACAAAATCGGAGTCGAGTTGTTCAGGGATATCGAAGACCGTTGGAATCGAGGGAAGTTCGGTCTCGAATTCCAGCGGATCGAGAGTGGGGAAGAGCGTCGCCGATATGACAAAAACTTGGGGCTCGGAAAAGAAAAGATCTTCCAGGTGCGCAAGGTCTACAATGACGTCACTTTCATTGACGAATATCTTGGGGCTGAGTTCGCCGAGGACCAAAAGCTATTCGTCTATGGATTTAACCAGCAGACGAGACAATACGAGATCGTGGACCGCGACTACCGCAAGGTAAAGGAGCAACTTCTCTGGTCCTTGACCAATTTTGGGCAACCGAGGATTTCGGTGGTGGATGCCAACTTCAGAAACCGCGGAGAACTTTATCTCTACCACGATTGGAATGGAGTGGATTTGCAGTTTCAGATGGCGCGGGAGACCTTGGTTAACCTCCAAAAACTTTGGGGGCGTCCTGTCCATATTGAGACCAAGGAGGAGGGGGAAGGCAAGCTCCTCTCTTTCGATGGCACGGAATTCACTGCCATTGATCTGGCTCCGGCGGAGGAACCTCCCGAGATTGTTGGCCAGGATACGAAGCAAGAGACCGAGCGCTCGAAACTCCCGTGATCCCCATTCGTGATGACGCTCCCAGGCCCGGGATCCCTGTCTTCGTTCCTCTTCTGATTCTCACCAATGTTTTGGTCTATTTGTGGACCTTTGAAATGGACGAGGAGCTCCGCCGCCGGTTTTTTCTCCACTATGGCTTGATCCCCGTTCGTTTTTTTCATGGCTTGCATAGCCATGGGGGATTCCTTTCCCTCTGGGATGAATCCCTTCGCCCCCTTGTGGGCTCCATGTTCCTCCACGCCGGCCCCATGCATCTATTGGGCAATATGCTCTTCCTCTGGGTGTACGGTGACAACGTGGAGCTGCGCCTTGGCCGTATTCGGTTTTTCTTTTTTTACCTACTCTGCGGTCTGGCCGCCGCCGGGTTCCATCTTGCCTTTGAAGCCAGCAGCGAAATCCCCGTTGTAGGAGCCAGTGGGGCGATTGCGGGTGTCCTCGGAGCCTATCTTCTCCTTTTCCCCAAGGCCCACGTCCTCATGCTCGTCCCCGTTTTCTTTTTCATCACGTTTATCGAGCTGCCGGCTTGGCTCCTCCTGCTTTCCTGGTTTGCCTTTCAGCTCCCCCCGGTCCAAGGCCTTCTCGGTTTTCTTGAGGTCCACGGGGTTGCCTATTGGGCTCACGTGGGAGGCTTCGCCATTGGCTGCCTTCTCCTTCCTCTGTTCCTTTTAGGGAAAAAACCGAGAAGGAAAACCTAGCTCCCATAAACCGGTTAATGAAGCATGGAGGCTTCGTACTGGGCGATGTGATCGGTGGCAGCATAGACATCATCCACGATGAAATGAGGGTTCACGTCGTAGGCTTTGTCCTTTCCTGCCTTTCCGGTACGAACCAGGATGGTCCCCAGGCCAGCACGGCTTCCCGCCAAGATGTCGGAGGTGGATTCGCAGATAACCCAGGAACGGCGAAGGTTCAGGTCGAACTCGTGTTCGGCCATTTTGAACATCCCGATGTTGGGTTTGCGAAAAACGGATTCTTTTTTCCACTTCCCCTTCCCCTTCGGGTGGTAGAGACATGTGTAGATCTTGCGGATGGGGATGCGGTGCTCACTGAAGATTGCGAGAAGGTTGTCCTGCATCTTGCGGAAATCCCGCTCCCGCAGGGTTCCCATGGCGATTTCGCATTGGTTGGAGGCGATAAAAAAATCCATCTGTTCGGGGTCGAGGCGCTGAAGAGCATCGAGAGCCCCGTCCATCAGCCTTGGATTGGCATAATCCTCGCGGTCGGTCCAGGGTCTTAAAAGGACTCCGTGGAGTTCAAAGAATACTGCTTGTCTTGTTCCTGCCTTTGCCATGTCGGTCCTCTTTGTCGGGGGAAGGGACCCGCCGGTGTTCGTGCTTCCAGGACTGAGAGGGTCCATCGATTCCCGGCGGGTCGGTCCCCTGGCATCGGCGCTTTAGAGCGGACGCTTAAATGTTAGGGAAAAGTTCCCTTGCCGAAAAGGGGGCAAATGGAGGGGAGAAAACCGAGAATTTCTGACCCTTTGGAGCGGAGGGGACGTAGTGCCTCTATCTCTTCCGATTCCGGTGAAACCGGAGGGGTGGCCCCTGAAGGATGGCCGGGTTTTTTGTGAGGTCAGGAATCCTGTGGGTTACCATGGTGGGATCTGTTTTGTGATCAGGGTTCAGCGCCCTTTTATTCCCCTTCTTTTTCTTAACTCTTCTCTACGAGACCTCCCCTTGAAGCCATCCGAAGACCCCAATCCCAATAGGGAGCCGCAAAAGAAGCTCAAGAGACAGGATTCTTTTTCGAGTCGGACCCTTCAAAACCGAATGCACCGTTCGGATGAGGAGCTGATGAAGTTGGCTGTGGAGGGGGCTCTTTCCGCCTTTGAGGTCTTAGTTGAGCGCTTCAAAGTTCCTGTTTTCAGTCTCTGTTTTCAAATGCTTCGCAATCGAGAGGATGCCGAGGAAGCCAGCCAGGAGACCTTTTTGAAGGCATATCGTGCTCGGCATCTCTTCGATACGGACCGACGTTTTGGCCCCTGGATTCTGAAAATCGCCACCAATACAAGTCGAGACGCCCTCCGTAAGCGCAAGTCCATGCGCGAATACCCCTCCAGCGATTTTCTGGCCCGAGAAGCAGACCATTTTGGGGGGGATAGTAAGGGAGTCTTGGATCCTTCCGAGCTTGAGGCCGAAGAGGTTCACCAGGTTCTCGAAAGTCTGAGCGAAGAAAATCGTCTTCCTCTCGTGCTTAAGTACTTACACGGAATGAAGAACCGTGAGATTGCCGAGACCCTCGACATCTCCCTGACAAGCCTCAAAGTAAGGCTGAGTCGGGGACGCTCCATCCTTCATTCGAGGCTTTGCCGAAGGAGGGAGGCATGAGCCGGGGTATGGATTGCCGGACAACCCGGGATTGCCTGGGCGAATATTTGGATGCGACTTTGCCCGAAATTGTAAGGGAGAGAGTCGATGCCCACTTGCTGGATTGCCGGGATTGCAGTCGCCACCTGAGCGAGCTGGAGTATGTCGAGCTTCGCCTTAGAAAAGCCTTGGTTCCCATGGAACCTTCTGCAGATTTCAGCCGGAACCTGGTGGAGCGGCTCAATGACGCTTCTGCAGAGTCCTGGGACTTGGTCGAAGTCCCCTCCGAGAGTTTTACGGCCTCCGTGATGGGTCGTATCCAAGAAGAAATCGCTGAAACAGAGGGAGGAGTGGAGCATGGGCTGCTCCCCAAGCGGAACCGTTTGCCTCTGATCCGCGTGGGGATGCTGTTGGCGGCAAGTCTCCTGGTGGTCTTGGGAGTCCTTCTCTTTCGCGGCGGATTCGGATTGAATTTCCAGCCGGAAGAAAGAGGCATGGCTTCTCTCTTTCGGGTTGAGGCATTGGATGGCAGAGCTCTTCTGATGGATGCTCCCTCTCTTCATGTGGGGCTGGAGGGGAATCTGGATGTCGGGCTTCCCGAAACAAAGCATCTTGAGGATCCTGCTCGGGGTCTTCTCAGCAAGGGGCATCCCGGAAAAAAAGGCAGCTCTTCGGGGGTCGATACCCAAGTTGGGGGGAGGCAAACCCCCGGCCAAAGCGCCGAGGGCGTCGCTCCTGTGAAAGGAACGGAGTTACAACCGGGGAATCCGATCCCCATCGGAAAGGAGGTCCTTGTTCTTCATGGTGAGGCCACTATTTCGGCTCGCGCTGCGCAGGGGGGGATCCTGATTCCTCGCTGGAAACTCGTCGCGGATGCGGGGAGTCGCTTGGCCTTCGAAGGGGCCTCGCGGTCCCATCTTCGGAGAGGGAGGCTGCGGATTTCCCGCTCGGATTCGGGTAGGGATGGCGGCGCACCCGGTTTTTTCCTCGGCTTTCCCGGAGGGGGCGGACTCCTTCTCAAGCAGGGAACAGCTGAGATCCATGTCTCCCAAGATTCCTGGGCCCTTGCGGCCGGCCTCCCGGAGGGAAGTGCCAAGATCCAGGTGGATCTGGAAGAAGGCGAAGCCTTTCTAGTGGATCTTTCAGGGAGCCCGCAGCGCAAGCTCCTTCCTGGGGACCGGGCCATGATGCGGCCCTTCGAACCTCTGCGGATTTCGCATGGGGCTGGGGTAGCGGACATTCTTTCCAGAAGTGCGGATCCTCTCAGGAATGCATCTTCTTTGCCCGTAGAAAAGGGGCGCAGCTCAGAGATTCGAGGCCGTTTGCAAGGATCGTCGGGAAATCCCATTGCCGGAAGGGCCATACGCTTGGTTTTGCCTCAGCAGGTATTGGAGGGACGCTCGAATTCATCAGGAATGTTCGGGTTTATGCCTCGGGTCGAAGATGTGGTCCTGGGGGCTTATCTCTCGGTGGTGGTCGACGGGACGCAGACCGTCCTTCGCTTTGAGCTTCCTCCTCTCCGTCCGGGTTCCCGGGTGGAACTTACTGTGACCCTCCCCCCGATTCGAAGTCTCGATGCGCGGATCCTTGATGCAGACGGGCTTCCTTTAGTGGGGGCTGGGCTCCGGCTTTACCAGTGGGAGCCATTGCTGAAACGTTTGGTCCCTCTTGGGAAGCGCTTCATGACGACGGGCCCCACGGGACGGGCAAAGCTTGTGGGCCTGCCTCTCCCTCGGGAGGACCAGAGGCTTTTGCTGGTGGTGGAACCCAAGGATTCCCCTCTCTTTGTGGGCTATTTGGATCGCGCTTCTCTTCTCCGTAAGGGGAGGGAAGGCCGGGAATGGGTGGTCCGTTCTCCCAAGTTGCTTTCTGTGTTTTTGGAAGCTCCCGGGCAGAGGCGGATCCAGGTTGAGGAGCGTCCCCAGGGGCCAGCAGATAGCCTGTTGGTTCGGAGGCGGGAGCTTCGTGTTGTTGGCGGTCGCGTGGAGATCAAGGTTGCTCTCCCAGCTCCCGAGAAGCTTCGCTGGTGGATGCAGGATTCAGTAGGATCCCGTGTGCAGGAAGGCCGGATTGTGCGGGACGGCCAAGGGGCACGAGTGATTGCTGAAGCGCCGGATCGGCTTCAGGTGCAGGTCTTGGATGTCCGGGGTGAAGGGATTTCCGGGCGTCGTTTTGTTCTGCGGCGGAAAGGGGATGGCCTTCCCGTGTCCTTTGGAGAAACGGCCGATGGTGGCTTTGCCACCTTGGGCTTTGTGGATGCGCGGCGAGATTTGGAATTCCAAGTCCTGGACCAGGGGCATTACAGGAGTTTCGATCTTCCCAAAACAGGGGATCTCCTGGTGGCCCGTCTTTCCTTCGGACGCATTGCTCTGGATGGGTCTCTGGGCGTAGATTTTAAATCCGAGCTTGACCGAATGGGGCTCCGCCTGGTCGGCCCTCTTGCCCAATGGCGTCCTTTTTCTTTGAAAAATGTCTCCGTCGGGGATGGCGCTTGGAAGGAGCAAAGGGGCGACTCCAGGGGGAAACTCCTGGGGGACTTGCAGTTGAGTCTCAACGCTGGTGGCGGGGCCAGGGTGGTGCCCTCTGCCCGCGTCTATCTTCTTTCCGAGCGGGGCGGTCTGGCTCTCCTGGGGGTCAGTGATCTGCTGGGTCTTCTGAAGGTCCGGAACCTGCCTGCAGGTTCTTTGCTGCACCTCTTGGTTGTGCATCCGGAGGAGGGTGCTGCCACGGCGGAGTTGTTGTTGAAGCCAGGTGAAACCAGGCACATGCTTCTGGAGCTGCAAGCGATGGAACACCTTGGGGGAGAGCTTCCTAAGCTGAGTTCCCCCGAAGCGAGTCCTCCCTTTGTGGAGGTCGAGGTTCTGGAGGGGCCTTTTGCGGGAACCCGGACTGTGGCGATCCCGGGTCCGGATGGTCGCATCGATGTTCCCGGCCTGCCTGCGGGGGGGAGCTATCGCTTCCGCTTTGGCACATTTGAAGCGAGTTTGGCGGTTCCTGAGTCGGGCTCTCCGTCTGCTTCCCCATTGGAAGAATCCCCCCGAGTTTTGCGCCGGAATTCCTGGAAACCCGTGGCAAAGTAGGGTCTTCTACCCTCCCCGGATCTCCCAGGAATTTGGGAAATATGTCTCTAGCTTCCCTGGACAGCCCCTTTGATAGCATTTTCGCCCTTTCCAGCCCTCCAGGCTTAGGGGAGCGTGGGGTCGTGCGGATCTCAGGGCCGCAGGCCTTTGAGGTGATCTCCCAGCTCGTAGGCGGGCAGCTCCCCCGTGAGCGGAGGGTGGTGGAAACGCGCCTTAAACTCAGCCGCGGAGCTGGGGGACCCGTGCTTCCGGCAACCTTACTCTGTTTTCCTGGACCTGCTTCCTTCACCGGCGAGGATGTCATCGAGCTTCATACCCTCTCCTCACCCAGCCTCATGAGCTTGCTGGGGGAGTCCTTGGTCCGGGAGGGTCTGCGGGCTGCCTGGCCGGGGGAGTTTTCCCGGCGGGCCTTTACCAACGGAAAACTCGATCTCGCCCAGGCCGAGGCCATCATGGCTTTGATTCGGGCGCGAGATCAGAGTGAGATGGCGCTTGCGGGGGCAGCCCTTCGTGAAGGGGCGGGGGCCTCCACGATGCGGCTTCGGGAGGGCCTGTTGGACTTGCTTGGGCTCTTGGAAGCGGGGATGGACTTTGAAGAAGGGGAAACGGGAGGGGTGTCCCGGGATGAATGGATTCCCCTGCTCCAGGCCGAACGCGAGCGTTTACGCGGGATTGAGCCGGGGCGAAGGTTGTTGGAGGAGCGCTTCTCCTTGCCATCGATTCTCGTGTTGGGGCCTCCGAATGCGGGCAAGACCAGTCTTTGTAATGCCCTTGCAGATTCCTCGGCTGCGATGCCCCCTGGATTGGTTGCGGACTTTGAGGGAACCACTAGAGATGTCCGTTGGATCCTCTGTGGGGGTGGGCATTTTCGCTTGGGGGATAGTCCGGGACGGGTACCGAAGGAGAACGAAAAGACGGGCTTGGAGCAGGAGGGGCGGATCCTGGAGCGGGAGTTTCGCGCCTCGGATGCCTGGATTTGGGTGAGTTCGGTGGAGCGATGCATTCCTCCACCTGCTGCTTTGGGGACAGCTCTTTGCTGGGTCGTGAGCAAGGCGGATTTGCGGGACGAGGATCCCCACCTAGGTTGTCTTTCTGACCTTCCTCCCCCTCAAGGCCCTTCCTACGTGGAGAGACTTGAGGTCTCGGTGCGGGAGGGGCGAGGTCTCCGCGCACTGGAGGAGCGTCTCGCAAGGGTGGGGCGTTCAGGAGCCTTTGAGGAAGAGTGGAGTGCGCTTCTGGGGGGGCGGCTCGTTGCTGCGGGAAAGGCCTTGGATCTTGCCCTTGAGTTGGCCATGAGCGGTTTGCCCACAGAGATGGTGGCTTCCGAAGTGCAGGAGGCCATCACCTGCTTGAAACCCGAAGCAAGTTCCAAGATTCCGGAAGAATTGTTGGACCGCATCTTTTCTTCCTTCTGTTTGGGAAAGTAGTTTGGAGGCTCCCTGATTCCAAATGCCTGGGGCATGGTCTCTTTCCTTTCTTTTGCCAAGGGGTTACACTCTTTCGATTGATTGCGGTGGAGACCTGGGAGGGTTTCGGTCAGTTGCCGCTTCGACTGTTTTGATTCCGGCTTTGGCAGTTCCAAGGCCGGTGGGACTGGAGCCTTTTTTGAAGCTTCGACTGAGGCGGTTTCTCCAACATGCGTTGCCCCTTCTGTAAGGCTGATAATGATCGAGTTGTAGATTCTCGTTCCTCTGCGGACGGCTTTACGATTCGACGTCGTCGCCAATGTCAGGCTTGTGGGAGGCGCTTTACGACCTACGAAAAGGTTGAGCAGACTCCGCTCCGTGTCGTGAAGAAGGATGGGACCCGCGTCCCGTTTTCTCGAGAGAAGATCCTTTCAGGGATCTTCAAGGCCTGCGAAAAACGCCCGGTCTCCAAAGAACAGTGCGAGGCGATGGTGGATCGTGTTGAGAGAGAATGTCATGACAACTTCGATCGGGAGGTCCCAACCCAATCGATCGGCGAACTTGTGATGCACATTCTCCAAGACCTGGACCAAGTAGCATATGTTCGTTTTGCTTCCGTCTACCGCGAGTTCAAGGATGTGACCCAGTTTTTGGAAGAGCTGCGGCCGATGCTGGAGAAGAGGATGGATCATCGGGAGGATCATTGATCTTGTTCTACCGGTATTGTCCCGCTCTCCGGAACTCCGTTCGGGGAACCCATAGATGCGACTGAAACAACTGACCTTGAAGGGCTTCAAGTCCTTTGCCGACAAAACCGATTTTGACTTTGATTTTGGGCTGACGGGGATTATCGGTCCGAACGGCTGCGGCAAGTCCAACGTCGTCGATGCTGTAAAGTGGGTGTTGGGCAGTCAGCGCCCAACGAGCATGCGTGGAAAGGACATGTTGGATGTTGTTTTCTCGGGGGCGGAGGGGCGTCAGGCTTCAGGTTGTGCTGAGGTGCACCTTCTCCTCGAACGGTCTCCCGAGGAATGTTCCGCGCAAAGGATGCAGCAAACCGAACCAGGTATTCGCGAAGAGGGTGAAGAAGAGAAGCAAAGCATCTCCCGACTGGACCTAAATGAGTTTGAAGCTCCTGAGATTCGTTTGGGACGGAGGCTCTTCCGTTCGGGAGAGAGTGAATATCTCCTCAATGGCCAGGTTTGTCGCCTCAAGGATCTTCGTGAAGCTTTGATGGATACCGGGTTGGGGGTTGGTGCTTATGCGGTCATGGAACAGGGGAGGATCGACGCGGTCCTGTCCGCGAATCCCGAGGAACGGAGGCGGATCTTTGATGAAGCGGCCGGTATCAGCCGCTACAAGCTCCGTCGCAAGGAGGCCATCAGGCGCTTGGACCGGGTGGAACAAAACTTGGCCCGCGTCAAGGACCTGCGCGAAGAAAAGGCCCGTCGGGTGCGTTCCCTCAAAATCCAAGCCACTAAAGCCCGGAATTGGAAGGAGGTGGCCGAGCGTCTTCGAACGATTCGCGTCGCTTTAGCCTGCCATTCTGTGGGAAAACTCAGGAAGGAGTTGGCGATCCTTCGCGAAAACTTGGCGGAGGTCGAGGCCCGTTTCGAGGCTTCGCGCAATAGACGGGACCAGGCCAGGGACGAGGTCCTTGGCGGAGAGGAGAGTCTGCGTTCCTTGCGTGCCCTCGTTCAAGACTTGCAGACTCTTTCGACTGAGTTGCTCGCCGAAGAGCGGAGCCGGCGCGAAGCCATCCAGAATGCAGAACAAAGGAGCCAAGAAGTCAAGTTGGCCTTGGTTCAGGCAGATGAGGAGGGGGGCAGCAGTCGTGCCGAGCTGGAGAACCTCGAGGCGGAGGAGGCTGAACTGAACTCCAAGCTCCAAGGCATGGAACAAGTCTTGGAAGAGCTCAAGCGGGAGCTGCAGGGCGGAAAGGAAGCGGCGCGAGAGGACCAACGGGCCTACCGAGCCCTCCAAAAGGAATTGGACCTTGCGCGCCAAAGGCATTTCAGCTTAATGCAAGAAAGGACCCGCGCACAAAACCAGATCCGAGACGAGGAATTGCGTTTGGGTTCTCTTCTTGGCAAACGGCAACGCTTGGTTGCTGAGCTTGCGGAAGCGGAGGCTTTCTTGGCGGAGCGCGGGTCTGAAGAGCGCGATGAGGCCAAGGTTCAGGTTGATCTCGGGCAGCGCTTGGAACGGGTCCAAAAGGCGCTTCGTGAGCACGATGCAGAAGTGGATCGGCTGACCCTGGATCGAGAGGGTCTGGGGAAGGAACTGAGGGAGCTTTCGGAGGCGGGGACGCGTTGTGAATCCGAACTGAGGCTCTTGCAGGATTTTGAAAACTCCCATGCAGGCTTCGATGAAGCAGCCCAGGAGCTGATGGAACGCGGAGATGGGCTTGTGGGGAGGTTGGTGGAGTTTATTCGTTGCCCTCTCAAGGTGGGGGCAGCCTTGGAAGCTGCCCTGGGTCCCTGCGTTCAGGCCTTGCTGGTCTCCGACCGGAAGATGATCGACGAAGCGCTTCTGTCCCTGAGTCAACGCGAGGGTGGTGGACGTCTGGTCTTGATTGAGGGGGAGTGTGTTGAGCTTAAAGGGGAGAGCTGGCCGATGGAAGCG
>JALSSW010000109.1 GCA_026984035.1 Planctomycetota bacterium | reverse complement strand
GACTTTTTGGAGAGAGGGTTGTGACGGAAATGGGATTGGAAAAAGGTTTTGTGGGTTTGTTTACGGGGCAGGCTTCTCAGTTTCCGGGGATGGGGAAGGGTTTGTTTGATTGGGGGGGGAAAGCTCGGGAGGTGTTTGAGGAGGGGGAGAGGGTGCTTCCGGGGTTGATGGAGCTCTGTTTTGAAGGGCCGGAGGAGGCCTTGGTGCTTACGGAGAATACGCAACCTTGTGTTTTGGCTGTCGATGTGGCGGCTTATCGGGCGTTTGGGAAGGAGCCTGGGGCGGGTGCGGGGCATTCGTTGGGGGAATATGCTGCCTTGGTTGCGGCGGGGTCGTTGCCGCTGGGGGAGGCGCTGTTATTGGTAAGGGAGAGGGCGAAGGCGATGCAGGAGGCGGTTCCGGCGGGGAAAGGGGGCATGGTGGTGCTTCGGAAACTATCGCTGGAGGAGGCGAAAGAGGTTGCGGCTTCGATCACAAGTGGGGTGTGTGATTTGGCCAACTTGAATGCTCCGGGACAATATGTGCTTTCAGGGGAGGCTGGGGCGATGGAAGAGGTTGTGGAGAAGTTGGGACCACGGAAGGCCTTGAAGCTTCCAGTTTCTGTGCCCTTTCATTCGTCTCTTCTGCGTGAGGCGGGAGAAGAGTTTGCGAAGCGGTTGGATTCTGTGGAGTTTAAGGATCCTTCGTTTCCGATCGTCTCCAATGTGGATGCTGTTTTTGTTGAAAAAGGTGATCAGGCTCGTGAAGCCTTGAAGCGGCAGTTCGCAGGGTCTGTGCTTTGGCAGGATTCAATGTCCTTCCTGTTTTCAAAGGGTTATCGGACCTTTGTGGAATTTGGTCCCAAGGCAACCCTGTCTCGTATGGCTGTGGCCTGCGGGCGGGAATGGGGTGCGGGCCAAGATGGTTTTGAGATCAGTGCTTCGGCGGTCTGTTCTCCGGATGACCTCGGATAAATCGGAAGAGTCCCATGGGAGGGAGGCCCCTCGAACCAAAGCCTGTCCTGGCGCCGTTGAGTTATCTTTATGCCTTGGGTGCCGGGTTTAAAAACATCCTGTTCGATTGGGGGGTCCGCTCTTCCCAGCGGCTTCCTGTGCCGGTGGTCTCCGTGGGAGGGCTGGGTGCAGGGGGAGTCGGGAAAACGCCTTTTGTGCTCTGGTTGTTGGGGCGGTTGCGGGAGAAGGGTGTCCCGGTAGGTGTCCTGGCCAGGGGCTATGGGCGGCGTGCGGGGCAGGCCCTGAATGACGAAGGGATGCTCCTTGCCCGGCGTTTTCCCGGATTGCCCCAAGTCCAGGACCCCGATCGGGTGGCAGGGGGGCGCAGACTGCTCCGGGAGCACCCGGACCTGGCTCTGGTCTTGTTGGATGACGGGTTCCAACATCGTCGGCTTGCCCGGGATCTCGATCTCCTCTGCCTGGATGGAGAACATCCTTTTGGAAACGGCCTTTGCCTACCCGCAGGTTGGTTGCGGGAGCCAGCCCGCGGCCTGCGGCGTGCAGATTATCTCATAGCCACTTCACCCGCTCCCCTCCCCGGCGTAGCCCAAGCCTCCTTCAGGCACCAAACCGCCCAAAAAGGGGCCGATCGAAAGGGGACACCCATTGTTTTTGCCTCGACTCGTCCGGTTTCCTGGGTCCAAGTGCCTGGTGGGCGGATATTTGGAGTCGATTCCATTGAGGGGCAAGCTTTTTGGCTGTTGGCAGGAATTGCCCGCCCCGAACGTTTTGAAACCTTGGTCCGGACTCTTGGGGGGCGTGTTCTGGGAACAACATGGTTGCGAGATCATGCAGTGATCCCGCACAAGCTTCTTGCGGAGCTCTCTCAAAAGGCGGTTGCGCGGGGGGGACAACTTCTGCTCACAGAGAAGGATGAGGCCCGTTTGGCCCTGGATAGGCCTGTGGCTGAGCCCAAGAATGGGTGTCCCTCTTATTGTGTTCTCAGGGTGGAGGCCTGCCCGGAGGGGGATGGGGCGGAGGATCTGCTTGCGCGTATCTTTGGCCTGGTTTCACAAACTTGGGGGAAGGGCTGATGGCAAGAAAAAAGAAGCCTGTGCTGGATTTACTTACTTGGATCCCCCTCCGAGGAGTGCTCTGGCTTTTTGCATGGCTGCCCGAGCCTTGGGTTTATGGGTTTTTGGCCTCCCTTGGGGCTCTTTTTCGGCACCTTTCCAGCCGGCGGCGCCTCCTTGTGCGGGCAAATTTGGAGCGGGCTTTTGGTGAAGGCGCACTGGAAATCCCCAGGATTGAGCGGGCTGCATTCCGGGAGGCCTTCCGCGTTGGAGGGGACCTCGCCCGAATGCCTCGCATGGTCGCGTCAGGGGCGTTCGATCGTTTGGTCCAAACCGACGAACTCCAGGCCTCCCTGGAAGAATGTAAGGAACGCTTTCCGGGCAAGGCCCCCATCTTCTGCACCCCCCATCTCGGAGCTTGGGAACAAGGTGGCGAAGCCTTAGGAAAACTTGCCGGCTGTGTCCACATCATTGCCCGCCCCCTCGGCAACCTCTACCTCGATCGTTGGGTCCGCCGCACGCGCTCCTTGATGGGGCAAGAGATCCATCCCCGCCGCGGAGGCATCCGGCATGTGATCCAAGGCCTAGCCCGTGGGGAACCAGCCGGTTTCTTGCCGGACCAAAACCAGCGGACCCGCGGCATTTTCATTCCCTTCTTCGGAGTCCTTGCCTCCACCGACCGAAGTCCTGCCCTCCTGGCCATCAAAGGGGGACACCCTTTGATCATTGGGTCCGCCCTCCGACAGGGGAAGGGCTTCTCAGCCCGGATCCGTGTCGCGGCCCTCCTGGATCCCGCAGACTTCAAGGGGGAGACCATGGAAGAAAAGCTCCGAGATGGCCTCATAAAAATCGCCGAAGCCATGCAAAGCTTGGTTCTCGAGGCCCCCGAACAGTATTTTTGGCTCCATGATCGGTGGAGAACGCGGCCCCCTTCGGAATCCGTGTCTTCACCCAAGACGAAAGGCCCCGAATGACCTCTCTGCTGCAATCTCTGGAATTCATCGAATCCCCTCGTGTCCTCGTTTTCGGTGACCTCATTCTCGATCGCTACGTGGATGGGAATGCGAATCGGGTGTCCCCCGAGGCTCCTGTCCTTGTGTTCTCCTCAGGCTTTTCCTACTTCCGGCTTGGAGGCGCGGGGAATGTCGCGGCCAACGTGGTCTCGGCCGGCGGGCGGGCGACATGCCTTGGTTACGTAGGGGACGATGAAGGTGCCGTCCAAATGGCGGAACTCTTTAAACAGGGGGGAATCGACGATGGTGGACTCATCACCGATCCCAATCGGCCCACAACCCTAAAAACCCGCTTTGTCAGCAAGACCCACCAAGTTCTTAGAGTCGACGAAGAAAGCAAGGCCCCAGCCAGTCGGAAGGTCGAGGACAAGGTCCTGGAGTATTTGGAGAAGCACCTAAAGGATTTTGACGCGGTTCTCCTCTCTGACTACGGAAAGGGTGTCCTTTCTCTTCGCCTCCTGAACGAAATCATTGCCAAAGCCAAGGTTCTGGATCTTCCCGTCTTGGTGGATCCCAAGGGGCGGGATTTCTCCAAATACCGAGGATCCACCCTGATCACCCCCAACAAAAAAGAAGCAGAGGAAGCTACCGGCTTTAAAATCGATAGTGCCCAAACACTTGAAGAGGTTGCGGACATCCTGATCGAGACCGCTGATCTCAAAAGTGTTGTGATCACTCTTGGAGCTGAGGGGATCTTTTTCAAAACCCGTGAGGGCCGGAAACGCATTCTCCCCACCGAAGCAAAGAGTGTTTTCGATGTAACGGGGGCTGGGGACACGGTTGTAGCCTTCCTAGGTCTTGGTCTTGGGGCAGGGCTGGACCTCGAGTCCTCGGTTCGCCTGGCAAACCTTGCTGCTGGTATTGTTGTTGGCCGTTTTGGCACTGCTGCAGTGAGCCGGGAAGAGTTGTCAGGGATTCTGGGCGGGGATCATGGGAGCAAAATCCTCGACGAAGGCAGCCTGGCTCGAACTTTGGTGAACCTGCGTCGGGAGAAAAAAAGGATCGTGTTTTCCAATGGTTGTTTCGATCTCCTCCATCCCGGGCATTTGGACTACCTGGCCAAAGCAAAAAGCTATGGAGATGTTCTCATCCTGGGAGTCAATGAGGATTCTTCCATTCAGCGGGCTAAGGGACCCACCCGTCCCATTTGTCCTTTGAAGGATCGCCTCCTTATGCTCGCCAGCCTGGAAGTTGTGGATTTTCTCATCCCTTTTGCAGAAGACACACCCCTCGATCTCATCCAAAAAATCAGCCCCGATGTTTTGGTGAAAGGGGAAGATTGGAGGGACAAGGGAGTTGTTGGTCGCGATTGGGTGGAAGCTCATGGAGGTCAGGTGGTGCTCGTTCCTTTTTTGGAAGGCTACTCGACAACCAAGTTAGTGGAGCGGATCCAGAATCTGAACCGAGAAAGTTGAAGGGATTCGGAATCATGAACTCCCCCTTGGGGTAGGTTCAATCCTTGGCTGTCATCCAGTGGAAGGGAAGTAGGTGGCATGGTTCCCTCTTGGAAAGGAGACCCCAACATAAACCTTCTATGACGCCGCTCATCCAAAGCCCTTGGAGGTCTGTGCATTCTCTTGACAGGATCTCAAGAATCCATCAGGCTAAATGCCGAAGTAGCCGATAAGATTAAGGGAAGTTCCCTTCCTATGGGCCTTATCCTGAATCCTTTTTATCCCCGATCCTCGAAGTTGAACCTGCGAACCTAGGAGAAGACTGTGGCGTTAGTGGTAAAGAAAAAACGAAGCAAGGACAAGATCGTCAAAAACAAAAAGACCCTCGCCGGGATCCTCGACGGTCTCAAGTCGCAGGGGAAGAAGGTCGTCCTCACCAATGGCTGCTTTGATATCCTTCATGTGGGGCATGCGAGGTGCCTCGAAGATGCTAAGTCCCGCGGTGATTTTCTGGTCGTTGCTCTGAACGAGGATGCGGCCGTCACCAAGCTCAAGGGGAGAGGTTACCCCATCAATACCCTGGATGATCGAATGGAACTCGTGGCATCTCTCTCTTCTGTGGACTATGTCACCTCGTTTGGGGACCAAACTGCTGATGAGATCCTCGAGTTGTTCAAGCCAACCCTCTATGCCAAAGGAACCGACTACACCGAACGCACGGTCCCAGAGCGAAGCACGGCAAAAGAGGTTGGTGCGAAGATCGTAATCGTGGGGGACAAAAAAGCGCACGCAACCAGCAAGGTTGTCCAAAAGATCCGGCGAAGGAAGTTTGGAGAATAACGGCGAATACCTCCTCCCGGTTCCTGGGAGAAAGAGATTCCCTCTGCTCCTTGCTGGACTCTTCACAGGTTTTGTCTCTGCCTTCTTTGGTATAGGTGGTGGGATTGTCTTGGTCCCCCTTTTGACCCTTGTCTTCCGGATGCCTCCGCTCGTGGCTGCAGGGACGAGTTTGGGAGTCATAATTTTTATTGCGGGGACGGGATTGACGGGAGACCTCATCAATGGAAATCCTGCCTACCGGCCTGCCTTGATGGCAGCTCTCCTGGTTGCTCCCTTTTCGGTTTTGTCCGCCCGGAGAGTTGTTCGGCTGGCGCACAAGGTTCCGACTCAGTTGCTTCGGAGGGCCTTTGCCCTTCTCCTTCTTGTAGGGGCGGCCAAAAATTTTGGATGGATCGGGAGTTCTGGAGAAGGAATGGGCCTTCTCCTTTACCAAAAACCCTCGGCTGCCGTCTTCATTGTCCTTCCGCTTTTGGGGGTGCTGGTGGGAGGCGTCGCTGCCCTCCTCGGGATTGGAGGGGGGGTCCTGCTCGTTCCCGGACTTGACCTCCTCTTTAGAGATCTTCTTCTGACCCAATGTCGCGCAACTTCCCTGCTCATCGTGGTCCCGGTCGCGTTTTTTGGGTACCACCAGCATCTTGAACAAGGGACGGCACACTGGAACACTGTCCGTTCTCTCGTTCCTGCATGCATTTTGGGGGCGATCCTGGGAGTTTTAGTGGTTCACCATGTGTCCGTAGGTGGGTTTAGGGTGGGGTTTGGTGTTCTCCTGGCGATTGTGGGGGTAAAGCTCTTCCTTGCTGGTCGTCGATAAAACCCACTCAGAGGTCAGGCAGGCGGGGAATGAAGATTACTGGGATGAGGGCTAAGGGTGCAAGTAGCAGGGCAGGCATTGACCCAGACCGAAGAGGTTGAATTCATTCGTGTTCCCATTCGTGGGCTCACTGGGGCGAGTCCCATCAATTTCCCCGTTTTTTTAGAAGGGACAGGCTCAAATCCTCCCGTTCTCTATGTCCAGAAGGGGGCTTCTTTTGATTCCGGACGCGAAAAGACCCTTGTCGAGGGGGGAGTTGAGGCTGTCCTCATCCCGAGGAAGCATCGTGCTTCTTACCTGAGCCGTATTGAGAACAAATTGGAGTCCTTGTCCAAGGATCCTTCTCTTCCTTTGGAGTCTCGGGTCACCATCCTTCATGAAGCAGCCTTGGAAACAACAGAGGACTTGTTTCGCGATCCGCTTAACCGTGTCAAGGTGCGTCGCTGTGAGCGCATGGTTCGGACCCAGGCTTCTGTGATACTGCGCGAACCCGAAGGATTTCTTGCGATTCGTAAAATAATGGGAGCAAGCCCAGCTCTCGCGAATCACTCGATCAGCGTCTCCGTCCTGGCGACCGCAGCAAGTGCGCGGCTCTATCCTGACTCTGTTTCCAAAGTCTCCATGATAGGGACCGCCGGACTTTTACATGATATCGGGCGCATAGGATTTGAGGAGGACATGGGGAAAATGGAAAGTTCGGCCCACTGTCTCCGAGGAGAGCGGATTCTCCAGGAGCTGGGGCTCCCAAGCGAAGTGGTTCGGGCTGCTTCCATGCACCATGAGAGGCTTGATGGATCCGGATTCCCAAACGGGTATCGAGGAGATCAGCTGGATCCCATCACACAGATTGTTTCCATTGCGGATTGTTTTGATGGAATTCGGGTTGAGCACGAGGGCAGGATCGGGGTTTTTGATTGTTTCCAGATCCTTGTAAACACTTATCGAGGCTGTTTTAGCGAACGATATCTCCGAGTGTTTCTCAAGGCCTTCGGGACATGAGCGGCTTTTTTGCCTGAGTTGGTTCTTCAACAGCCCTGATGTATCCTTGCGGGCCGAAGCCTGTTTTTTGGCCCGACTCGATCTCATGGACAAGCCGGGTTATAAAGGCGGTGCAACCTGGAGGTGCATCTATGTCCAAGGTCGAAGACCTGATTTATGACTGGAATCTAGAGGACGGTAAGTTCCTCCCCCAAGAACCCATCCAATTCGATGACGAAACGCTTCGGGATGGACTTCAATCTCCCAGTGTAAGGGACCCTTCGGTGGATGAGAAAATCGAGATCTTGCATCTCATGGACCGGCTGGGGATTCAAACGGCAGACCTGGGGCTTCCCGGAGCAGGGGGAAGGCCTCGAGAAGAAATTCTGATTCTTGCGAAGGAAATAGCCGGCAACAATATGAAGATCCAAGCCAACGTGGCTTGCCGAACGGTTGTTTCAGATATCGAACCGGTTGTGGAAATCAGCCAGAAGGCGGGGATCCCCATCGAGGTTTGTGCCTTTATCGGTTCCAGCACCATCAGGCAATATACGGAGGGATGGGATCTGGAGACCCTTCTGGGGCATTCTCGAAAGGCCTTGGAGTTTTGCCGCGACCACGACCTTCCAGTGATGTTTGTCACAGAAGACACTTCCCGGGCACATCCGGATCACATTCGGGCGCTTTATAGTCTCGCGATCGAGCTTGGGGCAAAGCGCCTATGCGTTTGCGACACGGTGGGGCATTCGACTCCCAATGGCGCACGTGCGGTCGTGCGGTTCGTTTCCAACCTTGTGCAAGAGCTGGGAGCCGAATGCGGTATTGATTGGCACGGCCACCGGGATCGCGGTTTGGATTTGGCCAACTGCCTCGCTGCCGTCGAGGGCGGAGCTTCCCGAATCCATGCCACGGCTCTTGGTATTGGGGAACGTTCCGGGAACACTCCGATGGATTTATTGCTGGTGAATTGTCGCCTCTTGGGTTGGATTGAGAATGATCTCTCAGCTCTTCAGGAATATGTAGAAAAGGTTTCCAAGGCTGTCGGTGTGGAGATTCCTTCCAACTATCCTGTGATTGGAAAGGATGCCTTTGAGACCGCGACCGGAGTGCATGCCTCTGCAGTGGTCAAGGCGATGAAAACCGGCGACTTCGATCTCGCCAATGCTGTTTATTCCGGGGTTCCCGCTTCCCTTGTAGGACGAAGCCAGGAGATTCGAGTCGGCCCTATGAGTGGAAGGTCCAACGTCCTGTTTTGCTTGGAGCAACTCGGGCTTGAGGCAAATGAAAAAGCGGTGGAGCGTGTCCTTGCCGTTGCAAAAAAAAGCAAGACACTGCTCAGCGATGAGGAAATCCGAGCGGCGGTTCAGTAAGAAATTTTCCTGTCCTCACATCCTCGATTCAGCGAGGTGGGAAGGGCTGTTCTCCAATGGAGGCAAGCTGCAGTCGCTCAGGTCTCTCGGCCGAGAATGCACGCAAAAGCTGCACTTATGGTAGCCCTGTGCTTGGCGGGTGGCGCAGGTTTTCGTCGGGATGGATTGACGAAGGAGTGGAATGCGGGACCCATCCGTGCTGGGGCAATGAAGCATGCCGGGGAGGAGGGTGTCAGGCTGAGGGTCGGATTTGGGCCTGGGAATCTCGACGACCTTTTCAACTTCTTTGGGTTTTGTCCGGGGGGACAGGTCCTTGGGGTTCTTCTTTTGTGGGGCCTTGGCCGGCCGAAGCTTGGCTTCTCTTCGGAGGAGATCACGGAGGTTCTCGGTTCCATTCTCAATCCTCCGCCCGTCCCTGAGCAAAAGATCAGGGCGGGCGAGTGGCGAAACTCGACTCTTCGTACGGTTCTCGGTCTCCAAGGAGAAAGCTGTCTCGATGGATTGGGGTCCCACGGGGCTTTTTGAACTTCTTTCCCTGATCATCGCTCCTCCTCCTGAAACGATGCCGCCCTCACCCCATCCCAAAATGGAAAATGGGGGGCGAGCCACTGGCTGAATAGGGGCGAACATAGGACAGGAATGAAGGTTTCGTCAAGATCTTCGAAAAACTCGAGGAAATAAGCTTGGAATCTTTTCTATTTGTATGGGCGCTTCATGAGAGGATCTGCTCAGCTCGAAGCAGACCGGGCCATGGTATTGGATGGATTGCAGCGCTTCCCAGACCAAGTCAAAGTCAATATCCCCTTCTCCGGGAGGGAGGTGGCTGTGGATCCCAATCTTGATGTCCTCGAGATGGACTTGGAGGAGCTTGGAGGACGTTCTTTTGAGAATCTTTCCTAAATTCTCTCCATTTGGTCCTGCTTCTCCGGTGACAAAGAGGTGTCCGATGTCCAGGCAAAGACCAAGTCCGTCGGGGTTTCCCATTTGCTCCAGAAAACCCAGAGCATCTTTTACGGTTGAGATGAGCATTCCCGGTTCGGGTTCCAATGCGAGGCTGATGTCAAGGGGGCGAGCGAGGTTGAGGAGTTCTTGCAAGGCCTGGGAGAGGTGTTGCTTCGCTTGGTCTTTGCTGACCCCCTGAGGGAGGACTCCTGCCCAGAGGCTTAAAACCTTGGCCCCCAGGCAGTGTCCGATATCGAGGCAACGGCGAAGGTAGTCCAAGCGGCGCTGGCGGTCTTCTCCCTTGTCCTCGAGGAGGTTCGGTCTGTGTTTTGCCTTGGGGTCGAGGATAAACCGAGCGCCGGTTTCGATCAGGCAGTGCATCTTGTGCTTATCTAGAAGGTCACGTATAGCCTCCCAATCCTTTCGGGTACTTCGAAAGGGGTCCAGGTGGCAGATGTCCGGGGTTAAGGCCAGGACCTTAAACCCAGATCCTGCAAGCAAGGGGATAGCTTCATCCAGGCGGTGATGGGCGAAGCCGTTGCTGTTATAGCCAAGAAGCATGTCTGACTTTCATTGGTGGAAGGGGGATCAATGGTCCCAAGAGGTTTCCCATCGGGAAGATAGAACCTTTCATTTTTTTAGGGAAGACATGCGATGCACCGTGGCTTGGAGCTTGCTCCATTTGTTGAAGCGACGCATGAGGTCATTGACCTCGTAAGGGATGGGCCAGTCGTTCATCGTTGCCTCCTCCTCCCAATCAAGGATGGGTTGGATCTTTTTGATGAGTTGCTCAATAAGCTTGCCTGCATGGTTCCGCTTGGCAACAAATTGAGCCCTGTTTGTGTCCTTAATCTTGAGAGCTTCGTTCCAGCTTTGTTTGGCCTCTGCATAGAGGCGGTCACATTCGAGGGATTCGGCCTTGCTGAGGGAAGGGGGGGTGTGCGAAGCCCGGTTTTTCCGGGTGCTTGAGTTTGTTTGGCCTTCAGGCTTGGGGGCAGGGGAATGAGAAGTTGAGATTGCCTCATTTTTCTCTGTTTCAGGGGGTGTCCCCTTTTTTTTGCCGAGAAGCGAGAAGGCAAGGATCATCCCACCAAGGAGGAGGAAGGCGAGGATGACCGGTGTGGGATTGTTCCGGCTTTTGCTTGAAGGTCTGCTGCTCGAACGGGTTCGCGAGGAAGTTCGAGAGGTATTGGAACGTTTGTTTCTTCTTGTTGCCATCGACGGGTTGTCCTGTGTTGAATCCTAAGTCGTTTTACTCTGGGGGGTTGAGGTTAAACGATGTAAGTCCAGTGGATTCCGGGGATTCGAAAAAGCTGGGGGATGGCTCAGGGTAACTTGGAAAGGGGTGGGGCCGCTAGCTTGTTTTTTCGAGATCCATGGATCTCAGCCGATCCGGCGGGGAAATTTCCACAAGCCCCCCCCTTCCATGGAACCTGTGTTTGGGCTTAAAACGTCTTACAAGAGGGCCGTTTCCGGCCCCCTTTCTTCCCGACCTGATGACTGTTACGGATCGCTTTTCCTATCTCCCTTTTTCCTTATTTTCTTCCTTCATCTTGGAGACTAAGACCATGAAATCCCTTTTGACCTTCGGCTCAGTTTTGACGCTGGGCCTCGGACTCTCTGCGCAAGTTACGACCACGGGCATGACTCAAACCGTCATTGGTGATGCGGCAATGGCCGGTAAAACCTCGAGCTACCGATTTATCAAGGCCCATGTTTCTTTCAAACAGTATGCGAGAGTGGCAGCGGTTGTTCGGGGGGCGAGTATGGGCACCTCCGCGGCCATTCTCCAAAGTCATGGACTTACCTCGATTCGTGTTTCCGAGACTGGCCATGCCACTTCCTTTTCTTCCTCGATGAAAGTCGAAGCGAGGACGAGCAAAGGGCCTGATATCACGAAGGAACCCCATGTGTTTGACTTCAAGCTTGCATCCAAAACCACCGTCAAAGGAAAGTTGACCATCATCCTTGGCGGAAGAGGAACCACTGGAGCCCTTGCATCGCTTGCAGTAAAGGTCGGCTCGACCCTGGTTACCTGGAAACAGGGAATGCCCACTGTTCGCAAGACCATGAAGGTCAGCGTAGGAGCCAGGGGCTTGATTGTGAGGACGAGCTCGATGGCCAAGGTTTCTCTCAAAACACGGGGGCGGGCTTCTATTGGGGCAGGTGCAACCATTGTCTTCGAACCTTCCGGCCCGGATTCCCGCTGCAAACTCACTCCCTATGGTCGGAGCTGCGCTGTTCTTTCCGGGACCGTCAAGGACACACCCGCCGGGAGCCTCTTGGAGATGACAACAACTCGTGGTCTTCCCCGGGCCCTAGGGTTCACGGTGGCCGGATCCAGAAAGGTGAATATCCGCTTCCCCGGTACTCGTTGCTTCCTTCTCACTGATATTCAACTGGTCATTGGCCTCTATCACACCGATTCCCATGGAGTAGGGCGCCATATCCTTCTCGTTCCCCATAATTACAAGGGTTCCTTTAACATGCAGGACATCCTGGTTCAGTTCGGCCGGGAGACCAAGGTTTCCTCCACAAACGGAGTCGTCGTGACTTGTAGGTGAGCCAATCCTCACGAAAATCCTGTTCTGTTTGCAGGTACCTTCATCAATAAGGGGGCCTTCGCCGTGCGAGGTCCCCTTATTGCTTTTTTTGGGCCAAGGGGCCAAAAAGGGTGCATGTTGATAGGACCTCTTGAAGCAACCCTCCTTCTGATTCTTGCAGCATGGTTGGGGGGGGCCATCCCCTTGCTTTTTGAGCGGTCTCATGCCCGTTTGATGCAGTTTC
>JALSSW010000108.1 GCA_026984035.1 Planctomycetota bacterium | reverse complement strand
CAGTTGATCAATGTCGCCATGGGGGGGAGTCTCTATCAAGATCTTTCCTCCAAGGGGTCAGGCGGGATTCAACACAGAAATCAAGAGCTTTATGACAGCCTTACTCATCAGGTAAGCTTAAAAGCCAATTCTCTCCTTGCGGATCTTCAAGGTGCAACAGTCGCAAGGGTCAACTCGGTGCACCACCAAGGGATAAAAGAATTGGGAAAGGGTTTAATCCCTATTGCACAAGCTCCTGACGGGGTAATCGAAGGAGTGGAGGGAGT
Source organism: Planctomycetota bacterium (assembly GCA_026984035.1). Classification (GTDB taxonomy): domain Bacteria; phylum Planctomycetota; class UBA1135; order UBA1135; genus HyVt-539. Next base: position 51,800 of record JALSSW010000108.1, on the reverse strand, counting down.
GAATAGCGGATTTCTTTTGGGAGTTCAATGGCACCCCGAATGGCTTCCCAGGGAAAGTAAACTTGGAAGTCAGATTTTTGATCTCTTTGTCAGCGCCTGTTCCCACCGCTTCCAGCAGGAGTAGTTTGTGTCATGTTGGCTAAAACTCACAAGCTCCCAAATCGGCAAAACCATCTTTGCGAGGTTTCTTATTGAGGTCAAAGGCAGGCGCGAAAACCGAAGACCCCTTGTTGATGAGGGGGGATCCCGGAAGGGGCCGAAAATCACCCTTTTTGCTGTTTCGAAGCATGGGTTGTGGAATGGCTCTGTTATGTGGGCGCCCCCAAAGGGAAGTCTTTGCCCACAGGTTTTCCAGTCCGTTGTAATCGAAGAGAAAACCCTTGGTTTGCTGAACCTTTGCCACGGGATAAGCCGTGAAGTTGTAAAGAAGGTTGTTGGCGAGGACTAGGTTGGTCCCTGTTCCTGAAAGAAGAACAACTCCCGAAGCTGCACTGGACTCTGCAAGAAGGGTGCAGTTAACAATACAGACATGGTCGGGCCTGAGACCTGCGCTTGGAGCGAAGTAGAAGATGTGGCTCTTAATTTTCTCTACCTGCACTGCGCAATTCAGGAAGGCCGCGTCTCGGAGCTGTCCGTCACCCGTTAGGATCACAAAGGTCATCCCTTTTCCTTTTCTGCCCGAATCGAAGAGTCTAATGTCACGAACAATGAGGTTTTCAGACTTACCCCAGATGAACTGAAAAAAGTCACAATGGTCCTTAGATGGGCGCTTTGCATTATTACTGGAAGTAATCCCCGTCCACAGTGAATCTCGAGCATCGATCATGAAGCCATCATTGATCTGTTCGATTCGGAGGTTTCGGAAGATATTCCGCTTATGTTTGGAGGGGATCTTGTTTGGCTGTAAGCGGGTGGAGGTGAAGGAAAACGCTTTCCTTGCACCCAGGAAAAAGCAATCTGTCCATTCGCAATCTGTCATTCCTTTTCCCTTGGAATCGAGGAGTCCATAAATAAAAACTCCAGTTTCGAGCTTTGGATCCACGTAAAAGGAGCATCTGCGAAAAACAGCGTGGTTTGTTCCTGTGGCTCGGAAGGCATATCCGGTTTTTGTGAAAAACTGGATCCCTTGGTAGAACGTAAAGTTTTGGAGACTCTCGTAACGGTTCATGATTCCCCAGACTTTAGCCCCTGGGGCCGCTAGCCAGAGCTTGTGTTCTTTCCGGTTCTTTTGATTGCGGTCAACAAAAATATTGTAAACCCCCGATGTCACAATAATGGCGTCTCCTCCCCTTGAATTGAGTTCGGCATGCTTCCATGTTCGCCAAGGCTTTTGAAGGGTCCCCGGGTTTTTGTCATTCCCAAGGGTGGAATCTAAGAAATATCGATTCCGAGGAGGGGTGTTCCAAACTCGAACAAAAATTTCCGGAAGGACTCTGAAATCCTCAATGCGGATTCCCTTCCCCTTAGGAATAACAAAGGCCCGGATGGGATAATCTCCATCGGGAAGAGCCCTTAGGGAAAGGGTTAAAAAATATTCAGGGGTATTGGTTTCGGGGTTGATCCTTTCCTTCGTAGTGCGCCCAATGAAGATTCCTTTGGAATAGAAATCGACGGAAGCAATTCCGTTCTCGTGATAGGCGGCGACCCCGAGGTGTAAAACCTGACGCACGGGTGTTCTATCCGTATATCCCCATACTGCAATAGGTTTTGTTCCTCGAGGAGTGGTTTGTTGAGGAGCCGCAGGAAGGGTTGAGAGAATTAAGGTCGCAAAAACCCACGAGGAAATGAAGGATTTTATCATTGAGGATGCGCTTTCGTTGTTTGATGTTTTCGTATAAAAGTGCATAGATGCATGCATTTACATCTGTGAAAGCACTACGGGCTTACTTGGGGAGAGGGTCGTCCTTTATTCGTATTTGAGGGACTTGGTAAATCATTCCCGACAGCACTCATCCGCACGAATCTCTAGTTCTCCGCCTTTTAGAAATTGGGTTTCCTGTTTGGTCGATCTTCAATTGAAGCGATCGCATGAAAGATGGAAAAAAATGGGTGGATTGTCCCTTTGAAATCCTTTGAGGGATGAAAGGCCTCAAGTGAGGGGTCAGAACCGATGGGAAAAGGAGGGATGTGATGGAGAAACGGATAATGTTGTTGGTGCTTATGGGTTTGGGGATATCTACAAACTTGTGGGCCCAGGGTGGGAAAAGCCAAGTTTTACCTGCTGGAGGAGGAATCCAGGGTTCTCTGGAAAAAACAGAGGGGAACAGTTCTCTTTTCCTCCCTGCCGGCCGATCCCCGGCCCGGGTGCAGCTTATTTATCGGGGAAGGGATCTCAATTTCCCTAAAAAGGCCATGATCATAAGGAGTCTTTCATTCCGGCGGGATGGTTCGAAACCAGGGGTTTTTCCAGCTCATACATGGAAGGTTGGGTTGGTCCTCTCTTCCGATGGAGTGCCCCTTCCTTCAGAGTCGAGCAAGGATGCCTTTCTTGCTAACCATGGAAAAGACGCCAAGGTCGTTTTTACTCCCAAATCCTTTCAATGGCCCCAGGCCCCTCTTCCTGCTAAGGCCCCGGCCTTCTTTGCAGCTCAGTTGAAGCTGGATCATCCCTTTATCCTTTTGGGGGGGAGGAATCTTTGCATAGATATCCTGAATGGTACCAGTACAGGTAAATCCCAAAGCTCCTATTGGTACGTTGACGCTTTTACTTCCAAATGGGCACAATTATCGGGGAGTACCAAGAATTTTGGACGGGGTTGCTCGTTCGGCTTTCAACTTCGGGCTTCACTTCCCCCCTTGGATGGAGAGTCCAAAATCCATGCAACCGCCTGGACCCGGGGAAAAGGATTGTTTTCCTTTCTGATGCTGGGGGAAAGCCGGACTTCGTTTATGGGTCTTCCGCTTCCTCTTGACCTAACTTCCTTGGGTGCAAAAGGCTGCAGACTTTCGATAGCTCCCAGGTTTTTTCTCTTTGGTGGAAAAAGTGGGGGGGATATCCGGGGAACCGCGGTTTTTAGGATTCCTCTTCCTAAGCTTCCTTCCTTGGCGAACATCCGAATCTATGCCCAACCTTTTGTTTTGGATCCGGGGGCTGGCGCTCTGGGACTCCGCACGGGGAGCGCGCAAGAGTGGACATTTGGGAAGATCTCGGGCCCTCTTCCCTGCCGAACCCTATATGATTCGGGGACTAAGCCGGGTCCCGTTCCCAAGCGGGTTCGTGACACAGCTCCTGTGATTTTGTTAAAAAACTAATCTAAGGATTGCCTACATGGCTCATTCCGACAGATCTTCACGATAGGTGCACTTGCTTCCTTGGGGGAAAAATGGGTTCTCTTTTTGATGAGTTAAAAAAAGCCAAACTGATCGACAAGAAGAAAGCTAAGCAGTTGGCCCATGAGTCTCGGGTTGCGAAAAAGAAAAACGGTGGAGGACGAGCAGAGGATCTCGAGAATCAGAAAAAACGAAATGCCTTTGAGGAGAAGAGGCGCAAGGAAGGGGAGAAGAAGCGAAAGGAGGCCCTGGATTTACGGAGGGATCAGGAAAAAGCCGCAGAGATTGCAGCATTGAAACAGCAGATCCGGTCCAAAGCTTTAGGAGAGGAGGTAAGAGGGGATCGTCGCTTTTACTTTGTAGATGAGGATGGGTTTGTTCCCTTTATAGGGGTGAACCATTCAGTGGCTGTTCGTCTTGAGGCTGGAGAGTTGGGGATCGTTCGAGATCCCCAGGCAAAAACCTTAACCCACTGCTTGGTGCCCAGGAAGGTTGCTCTTCGTTGTAGGCAGCTAGTGCCGGAATGGTGCCGATTTTTAAATGGGGTATGAAGAAGGGGGGGCTGAAAAGACCCCCCTTCTCTTGTTCGCGTTGGAGGATTACTGGGTTCTTTTGATGATATGGAATCCGAAGGGAGTTTCCACGGGACCAACAATCGATCCAACCTTTGCTTTTCGGCAAGCTTCTTCGAAAGCCGGGATCATTTGACCTGCCCGGAAAACACCCAGATCTCCTCCTCGGGATTTAGAGGGGCCATCAGAGAATTCCCGAGCCGCTTTAGCGAAGTCTTCCCCGGCCTGGACCTTTGCCAAGATTTCCTTGGCAAGCTTTAAAGCGGCTTCTTTGCTGCGCGTGATCCCTGCTCCGGCTCTCATGGCGCCCTTCCAAGCAATGAGGATGTGGGAAGCCCGCATTGGTTTGACAATTTTATCTTTCCGGAGGATGTGGAATCCAAAGGGGGTCTCCACCACTTCACTGAGATCTCCCACCTTCATATTGACCAAAGAGTCTACAAAAACGGGGGGAAACCCTCGGGTTGGTTGTTGCCCCAGTTTTCCGCCGGAAGTTTTTGCAGAAGGATCATCACTGTAGGTTTTGGCGGCTTGTTCGAAGGTGATCTTTCCCGTTCGGAGTTGGGCCAATACCTTTTCGGCGGCGGCCCGAGCTTCTTTGGCTGTTCTTTTTATTGTAGGAGCAGCCCGCATGGCCCCCTTGTAGGCGAATAGAATGTGAGAGGCCGAGACAAAAGGAGGCCAAGGTTTTTTTACCTCGTCTCTCCGAATGACGTGATAGCCAAACTGGGTCTCAATGGGGCCAACAACCTCGCCCACCTTGGCTCCAGAAATGGCTTTTTCAAAGGCCGGGATCATCTGCCCTGGACCGAACTGTCCAAGATCGCCCCCGGAAAAGCGGGAGGGTCCGGAGGAGAATTGTTTGGCAAGGCTTGCGAAGTCCTCTCCTTTTTTCAGCTTTTCTATGATTTCCAGAGCGAGCTTCTTTGCCTCTTGTTTGGTGCGGGTAACGGTTGGCGGTGCATATGGATTGCCCTTCCAGGAAAGGAGGATATGTCGCCCTCTCCAAAGCCTTTTTTTCTGGGGAGCTGGGGAGGTCGCTACTGGTTTCGAAGGTTTTGTGCTTGTGGATTTCTGGGCGGAAAGGCGGAGGGGGATCCCTGTAAAGAGTAGTAAGCCCAAGAGAGCTTTGGCTGGAATTTGTAAGGTTTGATTCAAAATATTCTCCTTGTATGTCCGCCCCTAATATGTTCTTCAGGATGATCCTGGGGCTTCTGATCGAAAATTTATGGCTAATTAGGATAGACTCTGGAAACAAACAATTCCCCCTCCCCTGCAGGATTTATGAAAACTTTTAAGGAAGGGGTTCCTCCTATCCCTGTTTTTCTTGGGTGTTTTATTCGTTTTCGGAGTAAATGGGTCCTCGTTCAAGAGGTTTCCGGGGAAGTTCGCTCAGGGCGGATTCCGTCTCCGATGACTTCTTTGGCGAGGAAACGCCCCAATCCCGTGTGGCGGAGGTTTTCATCACAGTTACCAATGGCACGCTCCAAGGCCCAGCGGGATCCAAGCAAGATTAATAACCCCTTGGCTCTAGTGATAGCAGTGTATAGGAGCCCGCGATTCAGCATGAGAAAATGACCCTGGTCCAGAGCAAAAATTACGGCTGGGTATTCACTGCCCTGGGCCCTGTGGACAGTAATTCCATAAGCTGGAACCAGGATGTCCATTTGGTCGCGGTTAAAGAGTTGGGACTTTTCCGGGAATTCGACGACCAGGCTTCTTTGCTCGAAATCTACGGTTTCAACAAAGCCGACGTCACCATTGTACAATTCAAGCTCATAATCGTTCCGAACCACCAAGACCTTGTCTCCTTTGCGGTAGCCAAAGTTTCCAACCTGCAGGATGGGAGCCTGGGGCAGAATCCGCTGGGCCAAAACCTCGTTGATCCGGTGAACTCCGAGAGGGCCGCGGTACATGGGGCTAAGGACTTGGATGTCTTTGAGGGGATTTAGGCCGAACGCTTGGGGAAGGCGGGTCGTGACAAGGTCGGCTATGAGCTGGAGAGCTTTTTCGGGGTTACGCTCCTCCATGAAGTAGAAATCAGCTCTCGGTTCTCCGTTTTTAGGGAGTCGGGGAAGCTGGCCTTCGAGGATGCGGTGGGCGTTTTCGATGATCAGGCTTCCTTGGGCTTGGCGAAAGATCTGGGTGAGGCGTGTGACCGGGACCATGCCGGATTCAATCAGATCCCCCAGGACACGGCCTGGCCCGACTGAAGGGAGTTGGTCCACATCCCCGACAAGGACGAGGTGGGTTGTTGGTGACAGGGCTTGGAGCAGGGACCAGCCTAAATGGATGTCAAGCATGGAGCTTTCATCGATGACGATCAGGTCTTGCTCGAGGGGGTTGCGGGGATTGCGGAGGAAACGGTTGGTTCCCGGTTGGTATTCGAGGAGGCGGTGGATGGTGGATGCCTCATGCCTTGTTGCTTCATAGAGGCGTTTGGCTGCGCGCCCGGTGGGGGCAGCAAGCGCAAGGCTGAGGCCTCCTTGCATTCCGATCTCGACAAGAGCCCGGATAAGGGTTGTTTTTCCTACACCCGGCCCGCCGGTGACCACTGAGATTGGGTGTCCCAGGGCAGTGAAAAGGGCGCGTTTTTGTGCTTGCGGAAGGGAGAAGGTGCTCTTGCTCTCCCATGCAGCGATTTTACTGGAAAGATCCGGGAGGAGGGGGGTTTTAGGGCTTTTTGCGAGATCGGTGATTTGTTCGGCGAGTTCCTTTTCGGCTTTGAAAAGAGTAAGGGGCCAAACTCTTGGGTCCTCCCTTTCTGTTTGGATGGGAAATCCCGGAAGTTTTTGCTGCACAACCCTGCCGGTTTCAATGAGGCTCTCGAGGGCTGAAAGAAAGTCCTCCTTTGGTTTGAGGAGGAGTTTGGAAGCGCGTTCGAGCAAAAGGTTTTGGGGAAGGCAGGTATGGCCATCTCCAAAGACAGCATCCTTGAGGCAGTAGAGAAGAGCCGCTTGAAGGCGTTCGGGGGCGTGCTCGTCGATGCCCAGTTTTTGTGCTACTTTGTCGGCTTTTTTGAACCCAATTCCGATTAAATCCTCGGAGAGCCGATAGGGGTTGGCTAGCAGAAGGCTGATCGCCTGATTCCCATAAGCTTTTAGGATCCGCTGGGCTAGGTTGGGCGAAAGACCATGCCCGGCGAGAAAGAGCATGACATCTCGAAGGTTCCCTTGTGCAGCGAGGGATTCCTGGATGCTTGCCGCCTTTTTTCTCCCAATCCCAGGGACAGAAAGAAGGCAGTCGGGATCTTTTTCGATTTGTTCTAAGGCCTTTTCCCCCAAAACCTCGACGATTTTTTCCGCCAAGTTGGCTCCAACACCCTTGATGAGACCCGAAGAAAGGAAGGAGATGATGGCACTCTTGCTTCTTGGGATTTCCAGTTCGAAAGACTCGACCTTGAATTGCCGGCCAAATCTAGGATGGTTTTGGAAAGCCCCATGGAGGATGGTTTGTTGGCCCTCTTTCAGAGGGCTGATCATTCCGCTTACCCGAACCTTTGTTCCCTCTCCATCCTGGAGGAAGAGGCCTGCGGCAAATCCTGTTTCCTCGTTCTTAAAGAAAAAACGGAGGAGGGATCCTTCTAAGGTTTGTCTGGATTCGGAGACCATCTTCCAGAGATTATGAGCCCTGGAGTGGGATCGTCAGGTGTTTTGGCAGGTTAATTCGTTTTTAACAAACTCATCCTGTGGCCGAAGAGGCATTCGATCCGGCGCTGTATTTCCTGATAGACTTTTCTGTGCGCTTCCAACTTTGCTGCTTCATCACCAGCCGCATCCCGAGGGTCTTCGATTTCCCAAACCCATTCATTCCAAGGGGCTTTTAACTCTCCTTGGACCTTGGGATCCAATTCTTGGATCAGGGGTTTGTCCAAGGAGATAATGAAATTCACCTCTTCAAGGGGAATCTCAGCAAAAAGTTTGGGATGCAAACCTTCTGGTGAGATCCCCATCTCTCGAAAAACACGCTTGGCAAGGGGGTCCATCGGACTTTTTTCCAGGCTGGCGCTATAGATCGACATCTTCCCTGGAGCAAGGTTCCGAGCGACTGCCTCTGCGAAAAGGGATCGTCCTCCGTTGGACGTTCCCAAAATAAGAAGCCCTTTGAGGACGGGGCGGGTGAAAAAGCTTCCTTTGTCCAAATTTTCCTCACCGAAAAAGGACCAGGAAGGGACGTGGGTTTTAATAAGCTCCTTGCTCACATGTTTAAATCCGTGGTCTTTGGCCCACTTGACCCCTTCTTTTCGATCCGTGAATAGGACAAGTCGATCTTGGTGCAACTCCCGGGCCCAATCTTCCACCTTACGTGAGAGGTCATTTGTGAAGCCATGCCCTTGGATCTTGGGGTCTAGGACCAAGCGGCTGAGGATAACCGTCCCCATTCCTCCTAGTTCCATTCCAATGAAGCCAAGGATCTCATCTCCCGCTTTCGCGATAAAACCTAAGGAATCCTTGAGATGGCTCGCGTCCTGATTGGAATCTCGGAATAGCTTGGCAAGTCCAGGGAGGTCTTGGTCGGTTTTCGGGAGGATGTTGATTTCGGTCATTTTTCTTTTTGGTCCTTCACCCAAAGATGCAGTCATGCCATCTTGTGGCTAGGCCACCTCAATAGGCTAGGAATTCTCGTTGCTTTTTTGTGATTGGATTCCTTTTACGTCATCTCATGAAAACTGCATGATGCGTGATGAACAATCCAGTGAAGATCGAAATTCCGAGCATCCTACAGCCGACCCCCCAACCAGTTCCAAGGGTCTGGGGAGGAAACCGTCTCAAATCCTTTAGGAAGCTTTGTGGGATCCCAGGTGTTCCGCTTGGTGAGAGTTGGGAAATCTATGATCGGGGTGAGGGGCGTTCGGTGAGCTTTCTCAACAATGGAGCTTCTCTCTCCGAGCTCCTGAAGGCTGACCCCAAGAAGATCCTTGGTGAGGCATCTTTGGATGCACTCGGCCGCTTTCCCTTGATGATCAAGCTCTTGGATGCAGCCAAAAGTTTGAGCCTCCAACTCCACCCGGCCCGGGAGGAAGGGGTTGCCCGAGGATTTGGGGATCAGGGAAAGGACGAAGCGTGGGTTGTTTTGGAGGCCGAGCCAGGAGCGGAGGTCATGATTGGATTCCAGGATGGGGTTCATGCGGACACTTTCTTCCACGCTTTGGATCGAGGGGAAGATCCCACTCCACTCCTCCGCAGGCTTGAAGCAAAGCCTGGGGATGTTTTCATGATTCCAGCAGGCACGGTTCACAGTCTTGGATCGGGACTCCTGGTCTATGAACTTCAGGATAATTCTGATTTAACCTTCCGGGTTCATGACTGGGGACGGCTGGGCCTTGATGGAAAACCCCGAAAACTCCACTTGGAAGAAGCGCGGAACACCCACTTTTCTGAGCCATTTGACCCAAGAATTTACCCGATGGGTTTAGGTCGTGGGTTGAGTAAGCTTGTGGAAACAAAGAGGTTTCGCTTGTTTCGCTGGGAATTGAGGCAGGAGGAGGTCTTTGCGCTCGAAGGCGTTTTTTCCATCCTCAGCCTGGTAAAGGGGGAGTTGGATGTTCATTGGAACCATGGAAAAGTTCATTTGGCTGCAGGAGATAGTGGTCTCATCCTTGGGAGTCTTCCCAAGGTTCACTTGATCCCAGAGGGGCCATGCACCATTCTCCTCTCCCGTCCGAGTTCCCAAGGGAGTTGATATGGCAACAAAGAAGAAGAGAGGGGGGAAGAGAGGGACCCCGGGGCGGGGTTCGAAAGCATCCGGCCCCAAGAAAACACGCTCGATCAAAGGGAGGTCCGGAAAAATCGGCCCAGGAAAAGCCCGGACTCTCAAGAAGTCTGCCACCAAGGTTGCATCGATCGTCCGAGCACCCGGGAGTCTTTGGTCCAAGGTCTTGGAAGAGGCCGGAAAGGGCGTGGTCACGGCCAAGCAAAAGGGCCTTGTTCGCCTGAATTCATTCCTTGCAACTTGTGGGCTTGGTTCTCGTCGAGGTTGTGAGAACCTGATCGTCCAGGGCCGTATTATGGTGAATGGAAAACCGGTTACTGAGCTTGGGACCAAGGTCGATCCACTCCGGGACATTGTCTCGATAGATGGAGAGAAATTGCGTCCTGAAAAACCGATCTACGTTCTCTTTCATAAACCGAAGGGGATTGTTTGTACCAATGCCGTGCATGAACAGAAAAAACGGGTGATTGATCTTTTGGTTGGGTTGAAAGGTCGCGTGTTTTCCATCGGCCGTTTGGACCTTGACTCGGAAGGGCTCCTTTTGATGACCAATGATGGTGCTTTCGCCGAACGGATGCTGCATCCCAGGTTTGGAGTTCCAAAAACGTACCATGTGACTCTGCGGGGGAGGATCGAGGGGGACAAAGTGGAAAAGGCCCGAGGAGGAGTTTGGCTTGCCGAAGGGAAAACTAAGGGGATTCGGATTCGGATTCGTCGACGAACCAAGGATCGCTCCTACCTTGAGGTAGAACTTCGAGAGGGGAGAAACCGGGAGATTCGTCGGATTTTTGCCCGCTTGGGTTTTCCCGTTCTCAAGCTTGCTCGAGTCAAGATCGGCCCCCTTGGGATCAAAGGGGTTGGGAAAGGTAAGTGGCGGTTCCTAAAAAAATCGGAAGTGGAATCCCTCTTGCGAGCTGCCACTTTGGGCGAAGAGGGGGAACTGCCTTCCAAAAGAAGGTCTCACGAGAAAAAGGTTTCCGGAAAGAAATCTTCCGGCAAGAAAGCTGTAAGCAAAAAAGCGGCCAGAAAAAAACAGACAGAAAAGAACTTGGCAAGGAAACCGGCCCGAAAGCCGCTAAAGGGCAAAAGGACAAAGCGATGATTCTGAAAAACAGTCGACAGAAACAGCGAGCCGCGAATTCTAAGCCCAGAAAAATCATGCGCCCGGTGACTAAGAAAGTGTTAGACAACGGGCTCAAAGTTTTTTTGATACAAGTGAAAGAGTTACCGGTCGTGAGCCATTGGATTTGGTACTCGGTTGGGTCGCGTGATGAACAAAGTGGTGAGACGGGGGTTTCCCACTTCTTAGAGCATATGATGTTCAAGGGGACAAAGAAATATCCCAAAGGATCTATTGACTTGATTACCGCTCGCTTGGGTGGGCATAACAACGCTTTCACCTCAAGCGACTACACTGCCTATTATTTCAATCTCAAAAGCGATCGATTCGAGGAAGCAATGAAAATTGAATCCTCAAGGATGCGAGGTTGTCTCTTGGATCCTAAGGAGTTTGAACTTGAGAAGAAGGTTGTCCTGGAAGAGTTACAGCGAGGAGAAGACGACCCTTGGCAAAACCTCTTTCAAGCTGTTGAGGCTTCGGCCTATGTGGTTCATCCCTATCATCACCCTGTGATTGGTTGGCGGGAGGATCTTGAGCGGCTTACTCGAGATGCCATGCAAGATTACTACCATCGCCATTATGTGCCCGACCGAGCAAGCTTGGTTTTGGCCGGGGATTTTAAAAAGAAAGATGCTCTGGACCTTGTTGAAAAGCACTTTGGGAAAATCCCTTCCGGAGGAACCCCTCGAAAAGCAGCTCTCCATGAACCTCCTCAAAAAGGGGAGCGTCGTTTGATTTTGAGGTCTCCGGCCAAATTACCTAGGTTGGGAGTTGCCTGGAAGGGCTGCACGGTGAATGACGAAGACGATGTTCTCCTTGATGTGATCAATTGCCTCTTGAGCATGGGGAAGACTTCAAGGCTCTATCAGAACTTGGTCAAGGGAAAGGAGCTTGCCTCCTTTGCCCAGAGCTATAACGAGTCTCGGATGGACGCGGGTCTTTTTTGGATCATTTCCGAACCAAAACCAGGTGTGGAACCTGAGCACCTGGAAGAAGCTATTTTTGGGGAGATTGAGCGCCTTAAGGCTCAGGGGCCAAGCGCCGCAGAAATGAAGCGAATCCAAAAGGCTGTCCTTACCTCTTTTTATTTCCAAATGGAAACCGTCTCGGATCAAGCCCAACGAGTCGGGCAGTTTGAAACAATCGTTCACGGGGGGATCAAGGCTCTCGAAGCCTATCCTCAAAAGTTACTGGCAATTCGGCCAAAGCAGATCAAGGAGGCAATGCGAAGGTATTTTGTGGATGACCAACGGACTGTGGGATGGTCGCTTCCAGAGGGAGAATGATGGCTAAGAGGCAAGCAAAAAAGATTCCCCATTCTTCAAGGCTAAGATTCAAAATCCATCGAAGGCAGCTTCCTAACGGGCTTGTTCTCTTGGCCGTTCAAAACACAACGGCTCCTACCCTTGCGGTTACTTGTTCTCTCATGGTTGGGCGAATGGAAGAGCCGCCCGAAAAGGCGGGGATCTCCTATCTTGTTGGAGAGTCTCTCGATGAGGGAACCCAAAGATGGACAGGAGATGAATTGGCAGCTTTGGTCGAAGGCTATGGAGGCTCCCTTGTTACTACAGGATCAGGGGCTGCTATCCGAATGGCCGCCGAGGATGCCAGTTTGGCCGTAAAAATTCTGGCCGAAGTGATTCTTCGTCCAACGCTCCCAAAGGATGGAGTCCGTCGGATGCGAGAGCTTGCACTGGCGGAACTCCAGTCCGAGAGAGATGAACCCAGGACAGTGGCTTCTCTTGCTTTCCAACATCTCGTTTATGGAGAGCATCCTTATGGGAGACCCTCAAAGGGGAGCCTCGAGACCATGGCATCATTGACCCCTTCCCAATGTCGGAGTTTTCACAAAAAATGGTACCTTCCTTCTCGAGCGATCATCGCTGGTTCTGGAGATTTGGAACCTGAAAAGTTGCTCGACCTTTTAGAAAAAGCTTTTGGCTCGTGGAAAGACAAAAACTCAAAACCCTTGGGAGTGAAAGAACCCAGGGAGCTGGACGGGCCGGTTCAAGAGAACCTATTTTATCCCAGCAACCAAGTGCATATCTACTTGGGACACTTGGGGATCAAGCGAACGGATTCCGATTTTTACAAGCTCCTTGTGATGGATCATGTTTTGGGGACTGGCCCGGGGTTTACCAGCCGAATCTCACGGAAACTCCGCGATGAGCAGGGTCTGGCCTATGCCGTGGGGGCGAGTATTACGCACTCGGCCGGAATCGAGAGAGGGATGTTTTCTGCCTATATCGGCACTTCCCCCGGCCAGGAGAAACAGGCTATTGATGGTTTTATCCGAGAGATTCAAGCCATTCGGAGGGAGGCTCCAACCCGTAAGGAGATGGAAGATGTCAAAGCCTACTTGACGGGGTCTTTTGTTTGGGCTTTGGAACGCAATTCCAATCTCGCACGTTTCTTGGTTCGAATGGAACGCTTTCAATATGGCGACGATTACATACAGAGGTACCCCGAAATTATTCGGGCTGTGAGCGCCAAGGATGTGAGGCAAGTTGCTGAAAAGCACTTGCACCCAGACCGATCCGTGTGCCTGAGGCTGGGCCCGAAGTAAAAAGCGCTTTGAGTCCTGTGGGTTAAGAATTACTTTTCCTGGGGCGAGGAAGATACTCCACTCCAGGTTGTCGTGTCACAGGCTGCGGGAATAGCGCCATGAGTTGAAAGATGGCTTCAGGAATATCTTTGCTGACTTTAAAGCCTAGCTCCTTCGCTTTCTCGAAAGAGATTCCATAGTCATGAGTCCAGTGTCCCTCCGACAGAGTCTTGGCAAGTTCTTCTGCCTTATCTTTTTCCATGGTGCCTTCAAGTAGGTCCAGAACTGTTTGATAGACCTGAGTGATGGCCTTTTTGGCCATGTCCGCTTGGATTAAGGTCTGGTCGTCGAGGTCTTTTGCTTCTTTTTGGGAGACAGCTGCAAGGATGGATGCAGCAGCCGTTTGCCCCAACTGTGGATCGACCGGACCCAAGACTGCATGCTCAGCCATGATGATTTCATCAGCAGCAAGGGAGATCAAAGTCCCTCCTGACATCGCGAAGTGCGGGACAAATACTGTGACCTTGCCTGGATGCATTTTTATAGCCTGCGCGATTTGGGTGGCAGCCAAAACCAGGCCTCCAGGAGTGTGCAGAATGAGTTCGATGGGGACATCGGGATCGGTCATGTGTATGGCCCTGAGGATCTCTTCGGAGTCATGGATATCGATGAAACGAAACACCGGAAACCCCAAGAGGCTCATTGTTTCCTGTCGGTGGACCAAGAGGATGACTCTTGAGTTGTGTTCATTTTCCATCTTGGCGATCCAGCGCTGCCTGGAGGCATCCAGGAGCTGCTTTTTAAGTGCCGGCTGCATCATCATCAGGAAAAAAATAATCCAAATAAAATCCATGGCTTACCTCCTGTGTCCCCAAACCTTGTCCCAAGTGAATTCATCTGTATGCCATGTGCGACATCGTTTTGTGCAGAAGAATGGAAGCAGCAGGATCCCGGCTGCAAAGCCTCCTACATGTGCCCACCAAGCAATTCCCCCTCCAGCTTGAGCATGGAAAAGGGAAGTGATTCCACTGCCAAGCTGGAGAACAAACCAAAGCCCTATAAAAACTGTGGCGGGGATTTCAAAAAAGAAGGGGTAAAAGAAAACGGGGATCATTGTGATGATCCTTGCCCGAGGATAGAGAATGAGATACGCAGCGAGAATGCCCGAAATCGCTCCGGAGGCTCCAATGGCTGGGACAGTTGACTCCTGGGAGATAAGGGTGTGAACGCCCCCCGAGATGAAGCCACAAAGAAGATAGAAGATGATGAAGCGGAAACTCCCCATCCGGTCCTCGACATTATCTCCAAAGAGAAGGAGGAACCACATGTTCCCAATGAGGTGGATCCAGCCGCCATGGAGAAACATGCTGGTAAGAAAAGGAATCCATGAATCAACGGGGAGGCCAATAGCCTGAGCCCATTCGGGGTGCATGTGTCGTAAAGGAACGACTCCAAAGGTGTAGAGGAAAGCTTCTCTTGTTTGAGGAGGCAGGCTGATCTCAAACAAAAAGAAGACCACATTGAGAAAAACCAAAGCCCAAACAGCGAAGGGGGGATTTCTTCGGGGAATGTTGTCCTGGAGCGGAAACATGGTCCCTAGATTTAGACTCCGCAAGGAAAGAAACAAGAGAGAGCTTATGCTTCGGACCGGGTTTCTCCGGATCTTGTGGCTTTCCCTAAGCTACAAGAACCCATAGTCCTTGGGGCGTGCTTAGGTCTGGTTCAGTTTTTGCCTGTTGGTTTTTGGGAGAAATCTTGGATTCCTCCTTGGATTCTCTGTTTGTCGGGCCAGGATTCGACTTTTTATCTCGTTTGTGGAGTGTGGAGTGGTTCGTCCCTGGAAGATCCTTTCAACCGATGTCAAAGGCGATTTTCGTGTTTTCCGGGTTTTGGAGATCGTAGGCGAGAATCCCCGATCCGGGCTTAATTATAGGTTTTCGGTCCTCGAAGGCGCGAGTTGGGTCAATGTCATTGCTTTCACAAAGGAAGGGAAACTCATTCTTGTCCGCCAGTTCCGAATGGGATCAAAGGGGATTACCACGGAAATTCCGGGTGGAGGGGTTGCTCCAGGAGAAGGGATCCTTTTAGCAGCGGCTAGGGAGCTTCGAGAAGAGTCGGGGTATCAAGCGGCTGTTCTTCGATTCCTGGGAACTGTGAATCCCAATCCGGCTCTGTTTCGGAATACTTGTGGGACCGTCTTAGCCTTGGATTGTGAGAAGGTTGGAGAGATCGAACCTGATCCCGGGGAGGATCTTGACGTGATTCTCCTGGATCGAGAGGAACTGCGTGAGGCCATCCGTGCAGGTGAGGTGAACCATGCTTTGGTTCTTGCGGCTTTTCTTTGGTTGGATTTAATCAGAGAAGAAGACGCTGACCTTCCGCCCGGCTTGTTTGGGGAAAGAGAATTGCGGGAGGATTAGAGCTGTGCTACGCCGTGAAGGTTTGATTCGAGGCAGGCTGGAAGGACTTTTGGCGGAGCTTGCCCAGGACCCCCAATCCAAATCCAAATTCAAAGGGCCTAAGGGGCAAGAAAGGCCGGATCTTCGAGAAGATGCACTTGCAGTCTTGGAAGCCTCAATAACCAGCCGCTTATTGGATTTAAAAGCGCGCGAACTCAAAGACGAGGGGAGTGGCTTTTATACGATTGGGAGTTCGGGCCATGAGATGAACGCGGTCTTGGGTCGCTTTCTTCGTCCAACGGATCCTTGCTTGCTACATTATCGGAGTGGTGGGTTCATGGCTGCGCGGACGCGCATGGTTGGAGGGGAGACTTTTATCAGCGATACCCTTCTTTCGGTTTGTGCAAGTCGAGAGGATCCTGTGAGTGGAGGGAGGCATAAGGTGTGGGGCAGCAAGCGGACTTTTGTTCCTCCCCAAACCTCAACGATCGCCAGCCAGCTCCCAAAAGCGGTGGGAATGGCCTTTTCCCTTGAAAGGGCCTTTCATCTGAGTCATGTCAAAACCAAAAGGACCATCGAGGGCCTTCCTTCTAAGCTCCCGAAGGATGCCATTGTTATGGTTTCCTTTGGGGATGCGAGCCTGAACCACGCCAGTGCGACAACTGCATTTAATGCGGCGACTTGGGCGGCCCACCAACACATCCCCATGCCGATCCTTTTTGTGTGCGAGAATAATGGTTTGGGGATTTCTGTTCACACTCCCGAGGATTGGATTCCTTCTGTTTTTCAAAACCGAAGCAACATCGACTATTTCGAAGCAAACGGCTGTGATCTCTTTGAATCTATGAAAGTGATCAAGCAGGCAATTCTTCAATGCCGCAAAGCTCGGAGACCGGTTTTTTTGAACCTTCGGGTGGTAAGGCTTTTGGGGCACGCAGGTAGTGATGTTGAGAGCCTATATCGAAGCGAGAAAGAGGTGGAGGAGATGGAGGAACGGGATCCCATTCTCTCCATGGCCTCCGGTATTGTCTCGGCAGGTTTTGCTACAGGTGTTGAGCTCTTGGATCTTTACCGCAGGCTCGATGAGAGGATCCAGAGGATTGCCGATAAAATCGTCCTTCGGCCCAAGCTGGATTCTGTTCAAGAGATTATGAGGCCTCTTCAACTACCGGAACGGGAATCCTTGATTCCCTGTGCGGAGCATGTAATCGCCCCTTCCCGTCGGACAGAAGCTTTTTCAGGGAAACTCCCCGAAGAAGATCGACCCCGTCATCTTGCTCTTCAGATCTCTCGCGCCTTAAAGGATCTGATGCTTATACATCCGGAGATTCTTGTTTTTGGGGAGGATGTTGCCAAGAAAGGAGGGGTTTACCATGTAACTGCCGGATTGTTTGAACAATTTGGTGCTGGGCGGGTCTTCAACACGCTCCTGGATGAGACCACGATTTTAGGTTTGGCGATTGGGGCTGCCCAGGTTGGATTCCTTCCCATTCCAGAAATTCAGTACCTTGCCTATCTCCATAACGCTGAAGACCAGCTCCGAGGGGAGGCCTGCTCTCAACGTTTTTTCTCCAACGGTGCTTGGGACAATCCTATGGTCGTGCGGATTGCTTCCTTCGGTTATCAAAAGGGATTTGGGGGGCATTTCCACAATGCGAACAGCATCGGCGTTTTACGGGACATTCCAGGCTTGATTCTTGCCGCGCCGTCGCGTGGAGACGATGCGGCCAGGATGTTGCGGACCTGTGTTGCGGCAGCCAAGGTGGGTCGAGCGGTTTGCGCTTTTTTGGAGCCGATTGCCCTCTATATGACCAAGGATCTCTATGAGAAGGGGGATCAAGGCTGGAGTTTTCCCTATCCTCCACCCGGGACCTCTATCCCCCTTGGGGTTCCTAGGTTTTACCGGGCTGAAAAATCCGCTCGCATCCTTGTGGTAACTTACGCAAATGGGGTTCCCATGTGCCTCAAGGCAAGGAGGGACCTTGGCTTTGAAGATTCCGTTGAGATCCTTGATCTCAGGTGGCTAATGCCTCTTCCTGTTTCTGAGGTTCTGGAGGCGGCCAAGGCTTGTGATGGCGTCCTTATTGTGGATGAGTGCAGGAAAACGGGAGGGGGCGTCGCTGAGGCCCTTCTGGCCCATTTAGCCGAAGCCGGTTATTCAGGTGCGATGGAGCGAATCGTAGGCGAAGACACCTTTGTTCCATTGGGACCAGCCGCTGACCTCGTCATGCCTTCTGTTGGCTCTGTGCGCGAAGCCATGGCCCGGATGATCAGCAAAAGGGTAAAGCCATGATCTCTTCTTTTTTACTCTGTCCTGGCAGGGGGGCTTACACCAAGACCGAGCTGGGGACGCTTCATCATTTGGAAGAAAGGCTCGGAAATGAGGGTAAAGAGTTGCTGGATGCTTTGGAAAAAAGGAGGGCAGAACTCGACCCCGATTTTCCGAGCTTACGCGACCTGGACCGCGCCGAAAACTTTAGGCCTGGCCTCCACCTCATAGGGCGCAATGCCTCCGCATTGATTTTTGCATGCACTCTATTGGATGAGCGCCTTCATCGATCCAAGGCGGAAACAAATGTAATCGGCGGTAACTCCCTAGGGTTTTACTCGGCTCTCGTTTTATCAGGTGCCTTGGATCCACTCTCAGGTTTACGGTTGATCTCTACCATGGCCAAGTTGCAAGAGAAAGGGCCGAAGGGAGGACAAATCCTTTGGACTCTTATGGAAGAAGACTGGTCTTGGTCTTCGAAGCGAAAAGCTACCCTCGAGAGGGTTTTGAAAGAACTTAACCGAACGGATCCAGAAGCCTCTTTGCGGGTTTCCATCTACCTTGGTGGACACGTTGTGATCGCTGGGAGTGAATCGGGCATTCGCAACCTCATGGCAGCACTTCCCCCCATCAAGCTGGGTAAGCGAACCTTCCCCTTTCGCTTGGCCTTCCATGGTCCCTTCCACAATCCCCTGCTCAAACCCATCGCTGAGGAGGCGATGAAAGAGCTAAGTGATTTGCCCTTCAAACGTCCCAGGATCCCTTTAATCGATGGAAGGGGTTATGTGTGGTCTCCCCTCTGGTCCGATCCGGAAAAGCTCCGGCACTACACTCTTTGGACGCAGGTCACAGAAACCTTCGATTTTACTTCGACCCTTCGCGTGGGAATCCGTGAGTTTGCAACTGCAGCGATTTTCTGTCTGGCGCCAGGGAGTTCCTTGCGAGCTCCCCTTGGACATGTCGAATCGTGGTTGACCAAGGGGAGCCCCTTTCCATTCCGACCATAGCTCGTTTTTTTGAGTGATGAGGATAGACCACTTAAGGGGTCCGGCCACGAAGGGCCGTGACATAGGTCCCCTTAACGTTTGAGCCCAGTGTCTCCCTTTTTTTTACTTTTTTCTTCCGCTGCGATTTCGGCCTCAAGGTCCACGATTGCATTTTGATACCTCCAGCTATCCGGCTGGATTTCAGAAGCTAAATAGAGATTACGGAGGCCTTCCTTTTTCTTAATTGAGCTACTGAAGCTTCCGAGGATTTTCCCCTTGAGGTAATAAATAACAGGGAAAAGGGGGTCGATTTTGGCAGCCTTATCCAGGAGAGCAAGGGCACGCCTTCGCTCTTCGGGACTTCGGTTGAGGATCTGAGCGAAGGTCGTATAGGTAACCGGCGACTTTGCCCCCATCTTGATAGCCTTCTCCAGCAATTTCCGACCGGTTTTCGTATCTCCAAACATGATGAATCGCCTTCCTGCCCGTTCCATCCCTTCCAGGCTGTCTACGTGGAGGTTTTTTACATAGGCCATCCATTCTTTTTGGAGTTGATCAAGGCTTTTTACCTTTAGATATTTCAGGAGGAGAGATTCAGCTACCTCGGGAGTGACGGTTTTTGTCTTTCCGTAGATGAGTTTTCGCTTGATGCCCTTTTTATGAGCGAGGTCTGAGTAAAATTTCTCATAGCGTTTTTTGTACTTAGGAGTCTTCATCAGGAAGTGAATGAAGGTCCAGCCCCATGCATAATGGACCGCACTGAATCGCTCGATCCGGAACAATTCCTTCAAGGTAAAAGTCTTTCCTTCCTTAATCCCAAGTTTAACGACGGTTAGACGTCCAGGTTGGATTTGCCCTGGAGTGATTTTCTTTTTTTGGGGATCCCATCTTGAACCCCCGTAATACTCGGCCATTGGTTCTTCAATCCAGGCAGGGTATCGGAAATCTCCGTTAATCATGTCGGCCAACATATGATTGGTTTCATGAAACATGGTGTCCAATGTGGATGCCGGATCGGTAAAATCCCAGAAGAAGTGAAGTTGGTTTGATGAGGGTGAATACCATCCGACGATTCCTCCCGAAGCCCCGGAAATTTGTCGATAGTCCTCAATGTTCGCATAGAGGTTGATGACAGGTTTATGGGCAAGCTTAGGTTTCCTTTTCCATTTTTTGAGGAAGGTTTTGAGATAGACCTCAAAGAGGCTCTTGAGGTTTTTGAACAGCTCTGGAGGAAGATTGTGTTCAAATGTTAGATCTTTGGTTTTTACGATATAGCGATTTCTCCAGAGAGTATGGGCCTTTCGCTCTTCCAATGCTTTTTTTCGCTTTTTTAGAATCCGGCCCAACATTTTCTGAGCGACCTTTTTTTTCACCCAGCGTTTTTGGAAATAGACATAACCCTTTTCAATTTTCGCCTTTTCCTTTTCATTGCGAGGTTTTCGATCGAGGTCCAATTTGTTGTTGTAGAAATCTGCAATCATGGATTGGGGAACAACAATGGTCCCATGTGGGAATTGAATCTCCACTCCTCCTTCGATCCTTTTCATGGGACGATTAAAGATGAATCGGCCGTCTTTGAGGGCTAAGAGCCCTGTTCCCTCCTCTTTATTGTTTTGGATCGGGTGCGCAGTTAAGGGACCCAGCAAGGCAACTGAGAGAAGTAGAGTAGATCCAAGTTTCAGCGAACTCATAAGCAAGAGAGGTCTCCCGTCCAAGTTGTGATTTTTCTTTTTCTTTCCCTGTGAACCCCTGGAAAGGGCTCAGGGTTCTGAGGGAGCTTTCCTGATGTGAATCAAAAAAGCCCCCTTCTCGGATCAATTGGGTCGCCAGGCCTTTCGCCAGGCTTTGTCCAGCATTTTCCAATCCCGATCGGTCCAACCCTTAAAGGTCTTTTCCAAGCAAGTTTTGAAGATCTTATTGCGCTTTTCTTTCCAGGACCGCAACCAGTTTTCTTTGTCTCCATCATCTTTTCCGCCTTTCTTCTTGGGAGTGGATGCGAAGATCTTTTTGTTGAACTCTCTCTCGAGGTCGCGAATCTCCTTGTCTAATATCCTGAGATAGCTGGAGATGATTTTGGCGAATTTTTTCTTCTTTTGGCCTTTGGTCATTAAGAAATTGGAGATCGCCAAGGCTTCCACCCGATCCTCCAGTTTGTTGGTGTCGTAACCTTTGCCGTATTTTGCTTGAATGAGCTCTTTCGCGGGTCGGAACTTGTTGGATCGGAGGTAGTCCCGAATGATTTCCATCTCGTAATCAGATGGCTTGGATACGAGGCGACCGTTCTTGGGCTTGAAATTTTTGATGTAATAGGTGAAGCCATCGTCAAGCCACGGAGGCAAGGAATACCAAAGCCTCTCGTTTTTGTCCGCTAGAAAACGTTGGGTGATGCCTGCGTTGAGATACCAACTCATTTCATCGAACCCCCAGTCTCGATCCTTATAGATTACAACTTCTCGAGTCCGGGCGGAGTAAGCGTTTTTGCCGCTGGTATCAATATACGCGTTGGCTTCAGCGCTGCTGTTACAGATCCGAATGACTCCTCCGACCGCAAAATCTTCACCGATGAAGTCCAGGTTTTGATGGAGCCATTTCCAAAGCATGTTGGATTGCTTGGCTACCCTTTTTACAAAGCGAAGCCCTACTTTTTGATTGTAAAGGTACATGAATGGTTTTTTCTCATAGTAAGCCCAGCCCGGTGGGAGGGATTTTTTTGCTTTGGTAATAATCCGGGCAAGTTTTTCTTTGCGGGCTTTCCGGCGTCCTTCCGGCGTAGCCGAAGCCTCTGTGGCCTTTTTTGCTTTGGGGTCGAACTTTGTGATCGTTATTTTGGACCCCGTGGAGGTTGGAGTCTTCAGATCTTCGGTGCGTGGGATCGGCTTAAATGTTCGGACTGAACTTCTGATGGAGGAGCGAAACTTTTTTGCATAATCCGCAAGAATCTCAAACTGGAAGACATAGGTGGCATCGGGGTATCGAATCTCCCATGAATATAGGTAATCGGAAGCCTTGGTTTCTCCCATCATTTTACGGGAGACTTCAATGGTTTTTTGCGAGGCAGGTAGGCCTCCAATCTTGACATCCTTTTCTTCTTTAACGAACCATCCTCCCTTTTTGTAATTTTCGCGGAGGTACTCCTTGTAATTCCTATAGGGGTTTTGGAGGGCTGTGATCACAGTCTCTGAGCCCTTCTTCACCTTCGTAATTCGATGTTTGGCAAATTCTTTGGCAGAGAATTTTGGGAAAATGATGACTCGGACCTCGGGGGTCATTTGTCGGAATACCCGCTTTCCTTCCAAAGGACGCTTGTACAGGAATTTGGCTACAACCCATTTCTCATCGAGGTTGATCGGAACCTCGTGAAAGTCTCTGGGAATCTTGAATTCGAAGCCGTATTTGGGGTTCTTGTAGATCTTTTGCGCTCCTGCTTTGGAGGAGCAGAAGAGCAAGGGAATGGCTAGGAGGGTCGAAGGAAGCAATCTGCTGGTTAAGCCTCGCGAAAATAAGGCCTTAAAAGACAAGGACATCTGGGCTCTCCGGGTATGAGTGAAAGAGAATCTAGGTTTGCCTGCTTTTTCAAGGTCTCGCTCTCTCTGCCGGGGGGAGGTTGCTTAAGGATCAAGAATCAAAGGATCTTTTCCAAGCCGAAAGACCCCTGGAGGAGGAGCCTTTCTGAAAAAGATCCTCTTGAAAGAAAATCTCTGAAGCAAAACTACCGCAGTCGCGTGATCCTCTGAATAAAACGGGCTAGGAAATACGGGTTGAAACGGGATTCTAACAAAAAGATTCCCAATTGCTGAAAAAACGGCCGAAAAGCGAGCACGGAACAGCTCTTTCTTATGGGCCCATTCTATCTATGAAGGTGGAGTGAGAAAACCCCTTTGGCTTGGGATTGATAATTAGCCATGAGTGCGTCTGGCATGCTTACAGAGGGTTCTTATTTCTGAGAGCGTTCGAAGTAGGCCTTGAGTTCAGGGCGCCATTTCAAATGGAAACGCTCCCATGTGGGATCTTTTTTATAGATGGCATAACGCCTTGCTCTTTCATGACCCTTGGGGCCAACCCATTCAAGGGTAAGGCTCGTAGGAAACCGTTTAAGGCTTTCCCTCAGGGCTTTTGCGAGGGCCTGGGTGCTTCGGATGGGAAAGCCATTGATGGCTGTAATGCAATCCCCCTCTTGAAGTCCAAAGATCTGGAGGCTTTTGGGAATCTTTCTCAAACGAAGGCCTTGAGTGCTCTTTTTGAATCTCGAACCGACCACCGGAACGGTGTCCAGGAATCCGGCCTTACCGGATTCGATCCAAGTGATCCCTTCTTGGGCTAAGGTCTTCATTCGCTTCGCTTGGGGGGCAAGGATTTCGCAAAGGCCGCCTTGGAGGTTTACCAGGGGGAGTTCCCGATCGATGATTTGATCAAGGTGGGACAAGCAATCAGTGGTGTTTTCCAGGGGACTGGTGTCTCCAGGAGTTGTCGAGGCCTTGGAGGCTCCTTCAAAGGATCGAATCAGAGCCTTCACCGCATTTCGGAGATAGGGACTCTTGTCCTCCAAGGATTTTTTAATCCAGGGGCGGATCCGTTTGAGCCCCACCGCAGCATCCTTGGGGCGATATTTGGCATAGATGGCCAAGATCTTAAACGCCAAAATACGATCTGGGACCCAGGAGGCCCTGCAGAGGTCAAGAAAGGGGATGGGGTCGAAGATATAGTTGGGAGCTTTTTGTCCATCCGGCTTTTCGGGGTTTAGTTGATGATCCAAGAAGGGGATCATTCGCGATAGGGCCTCCCGGCGGATTCCAAAGTCCGGTTCGTAGGGAGCATAGGGTAGGAGGTAGAGGGTCTCTTGCGTCTTAGGAAGAAAGAAGGATGCAAAATGGGCAGCTCTACGATGCTGGGATGCGGAAAAATTCGAAAGAACAAAGAGGAGGTAACCTGCTTGGTGATGCAACTTAGGCTGAAACTTTTTTAAAAGCCTTTCGAAGTCCGGAATGTGGGACCACGGCCGCCCTTCTTCATCAAAACCTCTAGATTTATCGGAGATCCAGATTCTCAGGAGATGCTCAGCCTCTCTAAGGAGAAGTAGGCCCCCCTGGGGAGCGGAGCCTGCCCTCTGAGTCGTTTCTGTAGGGGTTTTTGCGTATTTCGGGTTGAAGAATTGAAAGGGCTTTTTGAATGGGTAGATGGGTTTGTAGTTTTGTTCGGGAAAGGCTCCCTCTTTCTGGGGCAGGGATTTGGGAGATTGGGCATGGATCCTGGATGGGGCAAGAATAGATAAGCCCAGAACAAGCCCAATCCCAAGAATCGTCCCCACAGAAATGGTGAAGCCAGGAAGCGGACGGACAAAGAGGGGCAATCTTGAATACATTTTGGATCTGCTCATGCTTGTTTTTTATCTCCGGGATTCTCCTTCGTAACGCTTCTGTTCTGCAAGAATGCCCAGGCTTTATCTAAAAGGTGGCGAAGATCATTGAAGGCAAGCAATTGTTGAGCTTCCTCTCGAGAAACCCAGCGATGATCTTTGTGTTCGGAGGACAGGGTCGGAGGGGTCAGGGGAGCGGGTGCAAGAAAGTAGACGACCTCTTTGTCATAGTCCCCCCTCCCATCCTTCCGGGTGGCGGGGGGAACGTGATAGTGGAGAACTTCCCGAAACCCCGGTTCGAAGTCGGAGATGAGGAATCCCGTTTCCTCAAGGATTTCTCTTCGAGCACAGGCCTTGGGGTTCTCGCCTTTTTCTGCATGACCCTTGGGAAAACCCCAGGTCCCATGGCGGGCGTTTTGTAGGAGAAGGAATTCGAGGATTCCTGATTCCTTCCGAAATAGGATCCCCCCCGCAGCAGGCACCGGCTTCATTGGATTGCCTGAAGGAGGCCGGCTTGGAGGAGGCCGATCAAAGCACCCAGGAGAGCCCCCCAGATCTCGATGGACCGCAGTTCGCGCTTGGCAACAGCAAGGATAAGGGATTCTAACTCTTCACTGGGGAAGGCTGCGACCTTGGCCTCAACAATGCTCGAGACATCAAGGTTCTTCTCCAATTGACCCTCCATGGCTTCGAAGAGGCTCTCTTTTCTTTTAAGAATGGAGCGGACAATGCCCTCCTTGAGCCCTTGGACCCTTTCTGGAGTCAAGAAAGCCCCGATCAAAGGCATGGTCTTGAGCTCGTTTATTTTTTCACCAAGCCCCTTTCCCAAAAGGTCACCAAGGACTTCCTCTAAGTTCATCTGCTCAAAGGCTGCCATCAAATCCTTATGATCAAGGAGATGGTTACCGACGACTTCGCCAATCTTTCGGGCCAAATCCTCCTGTCTCTTGGGGATGAGTCCTTGGAGGAGGAGAGGGCCGATTTTTTTCGGGCGGTGTGGTCGAAAGAGCATGGCGATCGCGATTGTGTTCGTCACATAGCCGATAATAGCTCCCACCAGGGGAGCGATGACCCAGGGCATCCATTCCATTTGTGTTCTTATCTTTGTTTTCTGAAAATCTTGAAGAGAAAAACCCCATGGTGGACGGTTCACCCTCCATTTCCAATACTGAGGGCATGAACAGTCGGAGGCATTTGGTCCGTTCCAAGGAATTCCTCGGGGAACAAGACATGATTCTTACCCTGGAAGGCCCCTTTCCAAGGGTTCTTTCGGGTCAGTTCGCCATGCTTTCCACCGAATCCTCTTGGCCTGTTTTGCTCCCACGGCCTCTTTCTTTTTTTGATGTGGAGCCAGGAGAGGGCGGTTGGGCGAGTTTTTTGATCAAGACGATAGGGCCTGGGACCCGGGCATTGGCGGAAGCGGAGATTGGGGAAGGGGTTTTGGTGACGGGTCCCTTGGGGAATGGGTTTTTGTGGGATGATGTCATGGAGCCGGTGGGTATTGCTGGGGGGGTGGGCCTTGCCCCCTTTCTCCTCCTGGCCAAGGAGCGCCAGGCCCAAGGTCTCCCTCCTCTTACTCTTCTCTTTGGCGGGGCTACGGAGGCTTCTTTGGTCGGACAGGGGGCCTTTCCGAAAGGGTCGGTTGCTTGGAGTTTTTCCACGGACGATGGAAGTCTTGGGTTTAAAGGCAACGTTCTCCAACTCTATGAAAACCTCCTGTCTGAAGGCTTGGTTTGTTCCTCATCTCCCGTTTTCTGTTGTGGTCCCGATCCCATGATGGCCGCGGTAGGACGCTTTTGTGAGAAGCTGGAGACTCCCTGTTGGGTCAGCCTCGAGACCGTGATGGCCTGTGGATACGGTGTCTGCAATGGTTGTTCGGTTCGCGTGAAAGGGGAGGGGCGATTTGCCGGAAAGGCTTTTGCCCGAACCTGCGTTGATGGACCTGTGTTTGATGCTGCGGAGCTTGTTTGGGAATGATTGAGACCTTGGAGGACCTCCTGGTTGAGATGGGCGAGGAGAGGGCTTTTCTTTCAGAAGAGTCCGGGGCTCGAACCCAACTTGAGAAGCGAGAGGAACTCCACGGGGACTATGGGGCCATCCCCAGGATTCATCGAGAGCTTTGGACGAGTCGGCAGCGCCAGGGGCATTCGCTTCACGAGATTTCCTATCGGGCTTGTTTTAAGGGGGAGCTGCCGGCCTTTTTTCTCAACAGGCTGACCCGGCCCGGGGACGTGGTTTTGGATCCATTTATGGGGCGGGGGACGACTTTAATTGAATCCGCTCTGCGGGGAAGAATCCCTTTTGGAAACGATGTCAATCCCTTGTCGCGGATTCTTTGTGGGCCTCGGCTCCAACCCCCGAGTCTCCATCAAATTGATTCAAGGCTTCGCGACTATCAGGATCGCCTGGATAGCGACCCAGGCCCGGAAGAGGGCGATCCTGAGTTGGAGGTGTTTTTCGAACCCAGGACTCTCTCGGAGATCAGAGCCTTAAAGGCTTTGTTCCAGAAGAAGGAAAGGGAGGGAACAGAGGATGGAGTGGATCGTTGGCTGCGAATGGTGGCGACCAATCGCTTGCATGGGCACTCCTCAGGATTTTTTTCTGTTCGCACTATGCCGCCCAACCAGGCCGTTTCGATTGAAACCCAGAAAAAACTCAATGCTCGGGCAGGCCTAATTCCAGAGCGTAAAGATATCTTCGCCCTCCTGCGAAAGAAGAGCGCATCCCTTCTCCGCAGGCTCACCCCTGATGAACGAAGGCGAATGGCCCTGGTGGGTTCCAAAGCTCTTCTCCTCCAAGGGGACAGTCGTGACCTCGGGGAGATTCCCGATCAGAGTGTGGATCTGAGCATTACATCTCCCCCGTTTCTCGATGTTGTTCATTATGCTCGTGACAACTGGCTCCGCTGTTGGTTCAACGGGATTGACGCAAAACGTATGGAACAGGAGATAACTACCCCTTCAAAGCTTGGAGAATGGCTGTCCTTCATGGCGGAAGTCTTTGTGGAACTTTTGCGGGTGACCCGAGACGGAGGCTTTCTTGTGTTTGAAGTCGGAGAGGTTCGTAAGGGAACCCTCCTTTTAGAGGAGCCCCTCCTCCCGATTGCTGCCGATGCTGGATGGAAGATCCTGGGAGTCCTCGTAAACAACCAGGGTTTCACCAAAACCGCCAATTGTTGGGGTGTTTCAAACAATTCCAAGGGGACCAACAGTAACCGGCTGTTGATCCTTCGGAAGTCAAGGGAACCAAAATAATGTCCCAGCATGTGATCCAAGCTCGGCCACTTTCTAATGGGGATCTCGAGGCTCTTCTTCAAGAGGATTGGCTCCATGAGGCCGAGCATATGTATCTCCTCCATAGCGTTTTTTTGGCCCTTGGACAAATAAAGGATGAACCCGAGGGCTTTCAGGGAGAGTTCTATGGGGCTTTTTCCGAGGAAGGGCTCGAAGGTCTCCTGTTCCTTCGAGCAGGTTATTCCTTTGTGTTGGGAAAGAGCAGCGAAAGAGCAGGTCTCTCTTTTGCGCCGATTCTTCTTGCGAGTTCGGTTCCTCCCCGCCTTGGGATTGGACCGTCTGCGGGAATGTCCGGCCTGGTTCCCCGCCTTGCAAAAAACATGAAAATCCGCTTTGACCGATCGCAACCTTTTATGGAGATACGAAGAGGGATGCCTCCAGGCCCTGGGCTCGGGGTAGGGGTCGTGTTGCGCCAAGCTTGCATGCAGGATGTCGAGTGGCTTGTTCGTGCCAATCTTGTTCTCAACCATGAAGATCTCCAGTTTGACCCCCGCTATATCCATATGGAAAAGTTAAGAGAACGGATTCAGAAACGCGTTGAGCGGAGGGAGACTTGGGTCTTGGAGAGGGCGGGAAAACCGGTTTCCAAATTGGATATTGGATTTGAGAATCTCGCCGGTGCTCTGATTGAAGGAGTTTTCACGGACCCAAAATGGCGGGGAAGGGGCTTTGGGACTCGCTTAGTGTCTTCTTTGTGTTCCCTTCTCTTAAAGAGAGTGGAACGAGTGGGACTCCATCTCGCGCGGGAGAATTCTGCAGCCAGGAGGGCTTATGAAGCTGCAGGTCTCCATGAAGTCGCGGATCTTCGCCTAGTCCTTTTTAACTGAGGGGAGCATTCCCATGTGGGAAATCTTGAAAAGGATATAAGAACGCTTCGGCGAGAGTAGGGGTGAAACCCTCGGCTTGTCCATGCGAGGAGTCCAAAGCTTTCGTTCTAAATCCCGAAGGGATCCCATGATGGCTTGTTGATTGCCAAGTTGGATTTCGATCCTTGTCATGTCGAAGACCAGAGAGGGATCTTGGGTATTCTTAGCAATGTCTTGAAGAAGAGAGAGACCCATCCGTAGCCGGCCATCTTTTTCCAGGCGCAAAGCCAGAAGTCGCTTGTTCCATACATCGAGCCCCATGGATTCAAGGTCACGGGCAACCGCTTTGCCTACCTTTTTTCCAAGGGCAACATCGCATAGGCTCAGAGCCACCAAGGCTGGAGCGTTGCGTTTTTTTTGTCTTCCAGTTTTTGCGGGGAGGGCTGCCAGAGCATTTCTGCATTGTTGTGCCATCCCGAGTTGGCTCATGGTCCAGGCGAGACCGGGGAGAAGGGTCTGTTCCGTAATCAGGGTCCGAGGCTGGCTTCGGAGAAGAGTGATGGCTTCGAGTAATTTCCCTCCGGCGCGCTGGAGGCTGCCATTCTCATTCCCTTTTTGGATCCAGAGAGATGCTTGCATGAGGGAGATTTCCAGGCGAACTCTTGGGTGTTTTCCAAGGGGTTTTTTGCTGAGTTTATTAAGCATCTTGTTGAGAGCCATGAAGTCGCCGCCCTGGAAAAGGACCAAGGCTTCGAAGCGGAGAGAGGGCCAGGCGGGGAGTCGTTTTTGGATTTTTGGGAGGAGGGCTTTGGCCTCCGCCATTTTTCCTGTGGCCAAATAAGCATGGCCTAGGCAGAAGAGCAGCCCAGGAGATTGGGGGAGCCGAGGGTAGAGGCGAATGAGAAGGGGGAGGGCCTCTTTCCAACGGGCTTCCAGGCTCAAGGCTAGTGCCTTGGTAAAAAGGATATTGGGGTCATTCGGCCGTCCGGGGAGGTCTTTTTCGGCCAGGTCCAGTAGGGCTGAATAATTGTGGTTGGCCATGAGCCATACCCGTGCCGCCCTGTGAAGAGCCGTAGGGGAAGCCCTTCGTTCGAGGTCCTTCATGCGGAGAATGAGTTCCAGGGCCTTTTTCGGGAAACCTAGATCCAGGCGCAGACCAGCCAGGAGGCTTAGGGCGAGAGCGCAGCCGCGATCTTTGCGAAGTGCTTGTTGCAATAGGCCCAGAGAATGGAGGAGGCGCCCTTTTTTTGTTAGCTCCAAGCTTTGTCCAATGGCTTCGGCTACCTCTTCTTTGCTACTGACGAGGAGGCTGCATGACTTGTCATTTTTCCCGAGTGTCTCCCAGGGTTCTCCCAGGGCCAAGCGGGAAGTCCGGCAGAGCTGATCCAGGGCCGTAAGAAGGGTGTCCCCGGTGAAGCGCACCCCTTTGAGGGGGAGAGGTGGCTTGCTCTTTTGAAGAAGGGTTGTGGTCAAGGTTCCTTCGGGACTTGTTTCATTTGGGAGTTCCCCTTGGACTACAAGCCGGAGGTTGTGCTCTGGGTTTCGGGCGAAATCGAACCAAGGGCTCTGGGCGAGGCTCTCGCTGATCCATGTCCGCAGGGCCTGGACCCTGCGGGAGGGAACTCCGGCGATCCGCAGCTCGAGTCCGATGGTGACTCCTCTTTGGAGTTTGATGAGGATTTGTTGCTTGGGGCGCTGAAGGTTGGGCTTCTCGGTTTCGGTGATGTGCGCAGAACCGCAAGCGACAAAAAGGAAAAAAAGGATCAGAGAGGCTCGGGTCGCAATCTTTGAAAGCATCCCTATAGCCTAGCCTCCTTGTCTGCATTATTCGTGATATCGCCCTACTTACAGGAGGTGTTTCCTACGGAGCTGGCCTCAAGATGCCGATAAGAAGGGAAGATCCCCCGACAGGATGCAAGGAATGAAAGGAATACAATGGATCGCCACAGTTTTTTTTCTCATTTTTCCCTCTCTGCTGGGTGCGCAGGCCACCGGCTCCAAGCCTAGCTCGAAGCAGAAGGTTCGGACCAAAGCCCCTTCTCAGGTAAAGCCGACCAAAATTCCGGGTCTCGAAGCCCCCCTCTCTGAGCCCTTGAGGATCCAGAAGAATCTGAGATCGAAGCTCAACCCCAAGGGCGGGGGCAGTGTTGAAGTCCTAGGGGCTCTCAGGGGTCCCATTCGCAAAGATGCTCCAGACCCGATCGCTGCCCTTCTGATGCGTATTGGTGGGATGGAAGCCTGGCTTCGCATTGGAGAGCTTCAAGCGTCCTATCTTCTCCAGGGATTCAATGCCAGGGGCGAGGAACTCTTTTCTAAACGAATTGAGCACCGGGCTCTTTTGGATCCAAGCAATCCGCAGGATGAGATCGTCTGGTTTCAGGATTCATCCAATGGAGGACTCAGATATGGCCGCAATGGGGCTCGTGTTTGGGTGAGAACCTCAGGGGTGGATCGTCCGGACTTGGAAAAGAGGATGGCTCCCGAAGTGGAGCGTTGGGGGGAGCTTTTGCGCTTTCCTTTCAATTTCGCCGATCGGACAAAATACAGTCTGGGAAGAGAGGAACGCGTGAGGCTTCTCGGAAAAGCATATCAGCGGATTCGGCTTTACCCTCGCAAGCACCTTCCAGAGGGCCAGGTCATTCCTGTTGGACCCCTCCCGCTACAGTTGGAAGATCTGGAGAACTGGATCGATCTCTATCTGGATCCGGCCACCCATTTACCCCTATTATTAGAGATGAAGGTAGGGGGCCACCGCCGCCGCATTACCTTGGGAGATTGGCGTAAGATTCCAGGTTCTTCGGTCCGCATTCCGTTTGAGCGGACCTTCTTGGATGAAGATGGGGAGACTCAATCCCTCCGAGTGAAGATCCATTTCCGAGATCGCTGAGATTCCCTGTATCATAGAGAATCCGGCCTAAGACCCTCTTTGGGGTGGACAGGAGAGGAGTAATCGGGGAGAACCCTATCGATGAATGCTAAGAAGATATTGGCCCGCGCCTTGGGGGGCTTTCTAATTCTCGGGGCCTTGGGATTTGAGAGTCTTAATGCTCAAGATCCTGAGTTGCTCATCCAAAGGATTCGCAGCAAAGACGCGAGTCTCCATGCAACATCTTCTCAGCAGTTGAGCAAGATGGGAGAGCGTGCCATACCTCTGATTATGAGGACTCTCGAAAACAAGAAAGAGAGCGCAGAGACCCGTATTTGGCTTTTAGAAGCCCTTAAGCCCAACGCAAAATACCTGGGGAGCTATTTGCGCAGGTTGGTCAAGTTCCTTAAGGATAAGGATGTGGATATTAGGGGTAACACCTTGGAGATCCTGGGGAGAATGGGGGCAAAATCCCGCCCCGTTCTGGATCAAATTTTGGAATGTTGGAACGATTCCGACAATCTCATTCGTCGCTTGGCTTTCTTTGTTACTCAACAGATTGCCGAAGATTTTTCAGAGTTCCTCCCTCGTCTGATCAACATTTTATCGGACCCTGACCCCATAGTTCGGGAAGGAGCCGCTCTTGCGTTGGCGACCTTAAAGGAAAAGGCCCTTCCAGCCCTTCCGAACTTGATTCTCCTCTATAAAGATTCTTCAGAAAGGGTTCGGGCGGCGGCGGCAAAGGCCATCGGTTCTTTAGGAAAAGATGCAGTAAAGGAAGTGCTTGGTCTTCTTGAAGAAGGCAAACCCAGGGAACTCAAGCTGCTCGCGATTCAAGCTCTGGGACGAATAAGACCTGTCCAAAAGGCTCAAGCAGAAGCCCTTGTCTCTCTTGCGACTGGCCCGGACAAAGGGCTTCGGTCCGCTGCTCAGCAGGAATGTGTGCGGGTGGGGAAGCCTTGTGCCGAAGGTCTGATCCATGCATTGGGACAAAACCGGAAGAACAAAAAACTCTTGATAGAGCTCATCTCGACCCTTGGGATCATGGGGAAGGGAGGGAGAGGAGCTGTTTTCTCCATCCAAGGTTTTTTAGACCCCACAGTCTCCCGGTCCCTTCGCCTCGTCGCCATAAAGAGCCTTGGACTCTTAGGGAGGTATGCAAAAAAAGCAGCGCCTGCTGTTGTGAAGCTTCTTGATGAAAAGGATACCAAAATCGTCCAGGCGGCCATGAGGACCTTAGTCCGAATAAAGTCTGTTCCCGGGGATGGACTGGAAAAAATAGTCAACATCCTCAAAAGCGACCATCCTCTTTTACGCACCGAAGCTGCGATGGCAATCAAACAGCTTGGCCCCCTCGCTCTGCCAAAAATTGAGGAATTGATTGGATTCCTGGGGTCCGATGATGCGAACCTGAGGCTCTGGACATCTTTTGCGATTGGAGGGATGGGAAGTTCTGCAAACGGTCCTCTCCGCCGAGCTTTTTTTAAGGCACAGGCAACAAAACAGCAAAAGCTCGGAATCCTCCAGGCTTTCGGGGAGCTTGGGAAGGATGCGGCACCTTCGGTGGGGTTTTTAATAAAGGTTCTACATTCGGGCGATCCTGCCCAAATGATCCATGCGGGGAGAGCCCTCGCCCGTATTGGTCACCCCGCAGCTCCTGCGATTCCAACTCTCCTTAAGCTGCTTCGCAACAAGGACAAGGATGTCCGGATCATCGCTTTGACGGCTTTGGGGAGAATTGGAACCAAAAGTGAATCTTTGCGAAAGGCCTTTGAAGAGGCTTTGACGGACCCGGAGAGTGAGGTTGTTTATGCGGCTCTGGAGGCCATGGGGAAGATTGGCGATCCAAAATGGATTCCCAAGCTCCTTCTCTTACTGCATCACAAGGATGAGCATGTGCGATGGAGAGCTGTGGAGGCTCTCGGTCTTATTGAAAAAGGGATGGGTCGAAAGGATAAGCGAGTCTTAAAAGCCCTCAAAGCTTTGGAAAAGGATCCTTCTAAATATGTTGTTTTTGCAGGGGATTTAGCAATCCGAAGAATCCTCGGCTTGACCACCAAATAAACGACCTATAATCCTCGCCCTTCACCTTCGCACTGGTTGCAACGTTTGGAGTTTGGTTTATGGGTCATGTACGCGTTCGTTTTGCCCCCTCCCCGACGGGGCCTCTTCACATTGGGGGAGCCAGGACGGCCCTCTATAACTTTATGTTTGCGAGGAGCATGGGGGGGCATTTTATTCTCCGAGTGGATGACACCGATAAGGCCAGGTCTTCCCAGGAAAGCCTTGAAAACATTCTTACGGGTTTGCAGTGGCTGGGAATCGATTGGGACGAGGGTCCTGGAAAGGGGGGCGACTTTGGACCCTATTTTCAAAGTGAAAGAATGGACCGTTATCAAGAGTGCGTGGATCGGCTCTTGGAAGAAAATAAAGCGTATCGTTGCTTCTGTAGCCCTGAGCGCATCCAAGAGGGGCGGGAGCGGATGCAAAAAGCCTGCGGCCTTGCGATGTATGACCGCAGTTGCCGGAACCTTTCTCCCGAAGAAGTGCAGGCAAAATTGGCACAGGGGATCCCCTTCACTGTTCGCTTTGCTATCCAGGGTGAGGGCAAGGTGCAACTACAGGACCAGATCAAAGGTTTGGTTGAGGTAGATCTTCGCCAAATGGATGATTGGGTCATGCTCAGAGCGGATGGAAGTCCTCTCTATAATCTTTGCTCTGCAATTGATGATGCAGATATGGAGATCACCCACATCATCCGTGGGGAAGAGCATTTTATGAATGGGGTTAAACAGATGCTTTTGCTCCAGGCTCTTGGTAAAGATGTTCCGGAGTTTGCCCATCTCCCTCTGATTTTGGGGAAGAATGGCAAAAAGCTCAGTAAGCGTATGGCGCAGACCAACCTATTGGATTACAGAGACCAAGGTTATCCGGCCGAGGCTTTGGTGAACTTTTTTACTCTTCTCGGTTGGGGGTTTGACGCGGAACGTGAGATTTTTTCCGTCGAGGAAGCCATTGGGCGATTCCGATTGAAGGATGTTGGAAAAAGTGGATCTATCCTGGACGAGGACAAGCTTGCTTGGATGTGCGGGATGTACATCCGTAAGCAAAGCCGTGAAGATTTTCTCCGGAATGTGACACCTTGGATTGTGAAGGAGGGCCTTGCTTCGGAAGAGGAGATCGAAGGGGCAAAGGAATGGTTTGCGAACATTCTTGCCTGTGATCAGGAACGGGTCCGGAAATACGAAGAGATTCCCAGCAAGATTTCTCATTACTTCAAGAACAATCTTGAATATGACAAGAAGGCCTGGAAGAACCTGACCAAGTCAGAGGAAATCCCCGGATTATTGAAAGCCTGGCTGGAAAGCCTTCATTCTTTGCGTTTACCCGGTTCTTGGCCTCGTCGCCCGGTTGAGGCGGACACTCAAGTGTTGTTGCCGACAGACAAGGAAGCTCCCACCCCTTCGGGAGGCGTCTTCTCCAGCCCCAAGGAATTAGAAGATGCCGCTCGAGCTGTTGCGGAGGCCAAAGGTGTTGGTTTTGGCAAGATGGTGCATCCCATCCGCGCAGCTTTGACCGGGACCACTATGGGTCCCAGTCTTTTTGATATCGTCTACCTGCTTGGCAAAGAGAAGGTTGAAACTCGTATTCTCTCTGCTTTAAAAGCTTTGTAGAGCCTCGCATCTTCTTGAGGAAAAGCTTTCTTCAGAGGATGCGAGGTCACAACGGTGTGGGCTAAGGAGTGTTGATGCTGATTTCAGTTGCGTGGAAGGTGTTTGTGCTGCTGTCAAAATAGCCCGAAATATAGAGGTTGGCCGTGGTGCTGAGAGAGGCCAGTTTGGTAGCCAAGCCTGAAATCGCCATGTTGCTCCCCTTGCGGGTGGTTTCATTGTATTCAAACGCTTCAGCATTTGTGGGAACCTTGACAGTCATTGTGAAGGAAGAACTCTTGCCCAGTTCCGTTAGGTTTTGGCTTTGAGAAACAGTCATCGAAAAGGTGATGGGGTTTCCCGAGGCGTCAATGGAGCTGGTGTCGAGATTGGCTAGTGAAATATAGACATTTTTAGCACCGACAAGGCCCTTCGCGATTTCTTCTCGGTTGTTGTCTAGGCTCCAGCCGGTTTGGGCTTTGAAACGGTCATTGGCCTTGAAGGTGGAAAAATCACTGGTGGAAAGGAGTTTCCCTGCCCTAAAGAGTTTTCCATAGGTTGCATCAAAGTACACATCGAGGGATGTGAAGTTGGTTCCGTTTTTGTTTCCATTGAGAATCGTGAATTTCCAGATGGTTCCCGACACATTGGTGGGAGCACCTTGGAGGGTTCCTTGAATGGAGGAAATGTTGTCCATAACACCCAAAAGCGGGGTGAGTTTTTGGGTGCTTGTGTTCCAGATTCCCCCAAATCCAATGGGCATTCCTGTAACGACTTGGTCTCCGGTATTGGTTTTTGTATTTCCATATTTCGTGAGGACCAATTGGGTTTGGGTATCTGAATAGGCTACGACGATCGTCTCCCCGTTATTGGCCTTGGTTGTGATCTCCCCTCCGGTTTGGTCTTGATCGGCATAGTTGAGTTTGAGGGAAATTTCATTTGTGGTGGTGTTGATGGCGGTCACCGTCCCTCCGGTAATCACAAAGTTGGTCGGGTAGTTATCTGCCCCCTTCAATAGGAACTCAGGGGTCAGCTTGCCACTATCGTAATCGCCGCCCTGGATGGAGAGTTTGGTCCCAACGCTGAGGGCTCCCATAATCTGGGAAGTGCCAATGTAGATGTATGTATAGTCCACCACATAGGGGGTTGAAGAACTGAGTTTCACCGTGAAGCTGCGGTAGGGAGTGGCTGTAGTCTTGGCCACGAAGGTTCCTGCGGTCGTGTCAATAGATTGGACGGTTACTTCAATCTGATCCACAGGCAGGGCTGGTGGGTCGGGATCTGGTTTGACCACAGGATTCATGGTGAAGGTTGTGCTTCCGGTCTCGGTGTAGGATCGTTTGACATCGAAGTCGAGCAGGACATCGATGGGACTACCCGCAGCAACCGTGACAGGCGAAGCAAACTCGAGAGGAACTGTCATGGGTAGTGATGATGCGTCATCGAAGGTCAAAGCATTGTTTGAGGAATCCTTTGCGGCAATTGCAGAGACTGTGAGCTCCAAGCCAGAATAGGTTCCTTCGGGGACGTCTCCAGAGGAGAGGAAGGAGCTGTTGATGGAAAGCTGGAGCAGGTCAAGAGTTTGATCAGTGGAGAACAACGTGAAGTCGTCGGTTCCACCTGTTCCCTTGATAACGCCTTTGGAGAAAGTGACCTTAAACTCTCCCAAGTTATCATAGGTTGCGTCCTTAATCAGAAGCGAAGCGCTTCCGTTGGTTGTTCCGGTGGAAACGGTTCCGTTACCACTGCATGCGGCGAAAAAGGCAAGGCCGATTCCAAGGAAAAATGGAACGATTGTTCTCGAAATGTGCATAAACTTCCCCCCAAAGAGATAGGTGCTACTGATTTGAATAACTGTATTATTCGGGGAAAAGATTTCTACCCTTTATGGATACTGAAGAGCCCCATTGCAAGGGGGGAAAAGAGGCGCCTTCTCCTAGGGGGGCAATCGGTTAAGAATTACAGAACTCTTCGATGTCCTGGATCTCTTTGGGGATGTCCGCCGTGAGGACTCTGTTTCCGCTGCGGGTTACAAGGACATCGTCCTCGATCCGAATTCCGATTCCTCGGTATTCTTTGGGGATGCGTTTGTCGTTTGCCGGGAGATAGAGACCGGGCTCCACAGTGAGGACCATCCCGCTTCGGAAGGGGAGGGGCTTGCCTTCTTTTGTTGTTTCGGGACCGACATCATGGACATCCATTCCCAGCCAATGACCGAGGCCATGCATGAACCAAGGTTTGAAGGCTCCTTTTTCACGGAGTGTTTTGTAATCACCCTTGAGGATCCCCAACTCCACTAAGCCCTTGGTGAGTTCGAGTTGTGCGATTTTGTTGAGCTTCTCAAAGGTGCAACCCGGGCGGACGGCGCGGATACATTTTTTCTGGCATCGAAGGACGATGCGGTACACTGTTTTTTGGGCTTCGGTGAAGCGTCCATCAACGGGAAAAGTCCTCGTGACGTCCCCTGAATATCCCCCAAACTCTGCACCTGCATCGATCAGAAGGAGTTGGCCTCTACGCATCTTTCGGTTGTTTTGGATGTAGTGGAGGGTGTTTGCATTGTTACCTGAAGCGATAATTGAGTCATAACCGACACGAGGGGAACCCGCTCGCCGAAAGACAGCTTCGATCTCTGCTTGAACCTCGTATTCGTATAATCCTGGCCGAGAAAGAGCCATTGCCACTTTGTGGCCTTGGGCGGTGATATCACAAGCTCTTTGCATTTGTTCAATTTCGTAGGAGCTTTTGATCCATCGACATTCGTTGATAGGAGGCCTCGGATCGATGAAGGTCGGAAGGCCTCTGTTATCTCTGGGTCTGCCTTTGAGCCGTTGCCCAAAGATTTGGAGGAGTTTGTCGTCAAACTCCTTGTTCATTCCCAGAGCAAACCCAAGTTCGTCAAAACCCTTGGACCTCTCTTGAAAGATTTTCCAGAATTCTTGAACAGGATAGGCTTCATCGGCCCCGTAATTCCGGATTGCCCCTTTCACTCCTTCTCTTTTTCCATTCCAAACCTCAAGGGAGGGGTTTTTGGGAGGCACAAAAAGGATGGTTTTGTGGTCTCCTGTCTTTTCAGGAATGGCTAACAGGAGGCTGTCCGGCTCTGGGAATCCGCAAAGATATGAGAAATTGCTGTCTTGACGAAAAGAATAGTGCACATCCCCATTCCTTAAGGTTTGCGTTGCCCCCCGCAAGAGGAGAGGGGCCCTTAGTTTTTTGAGGACATTCCTGCGGCGTTCCTTCCAGATCTCTGGATCCAAACTGTGTAATTTGCTCATGGAGAGGAATGTACCCCCGCCTCTTCCTGAGATCGAGTGGGAAAAGCTTGTCTGAAACCCCTGAACCCAGAAAACACATCTCGGAAAGTGACTTCCTTCGGGGAATGTCGATCCCATAAAGAATCCAGGCGAGGAAGAATCGACAGGGAAACGTAGGGCGTTATCCTGTTGGGAGCCTTTTGTCTTTCAAGTGAGCAGGAGCCAACGATGTCCTACGGCCATAATGATAAAACCATCCTCCCTGACCCCGACTTCAGCAAAAAAGCCCATGTTTCTTCCATGGAGCAGTACCGGGAGATCTATAAGAAATCCATCGAAGACCCCGAGGGCTTTTGGGCGGAGAAAGCAAAGAGAATTCAGTGGCGGAAGGAGCCTACCAAGATCTTGGATTGGGACTTTAAGGAGCCGAGAATTCGTTGGTTTGAGGATGGCACCTTAAACGTAAGTGAGAGTTGTTTGGACCGACAAGTCCTTGGGGGAAAGGGGGATAAAATTGCCATCCTTTGGGAAGGCAATGACCCAAAGGATATTAGAAAGATTTCTTATAAGGAACTTCTCAGGGAGGTCTGCCGCTTTTCTTCTGTTCTAAAAAACCTAGGTGTGTCCAAGGGTGATCGGGTTTGTTTTTACATGCCTATGATTCCTGAGCTGGCGATTTCCATGCTAGCTTGCGCCCGTGTGGGGGCCATTCATTCGATCGTTTTTGGGGGTTTCTCCTCAGACTCACTTCGGGATCGAATTTTGGATTCGGAGTGCAAAATCTTGATTACCGCCGATGGCAGTTTTCGAGGGAAAAAGGAGATTTCTCTGAAGAAGATTGCTGATGAAGCTGTGGCCCAAACTCCATGCATCGATCACGTTGTTGTTTTTAAAAACAATGGCTCGGAGATCGAAATGATCGAAGGGCGCGATCATTGGGCTCATGACCTGCTTTCGGCGGAAGGAGTCAGCGATGAATTCGAAGCAGTGGAAATGAATGCTGAGGATCCTCTCTTCATTTTGTACACCTCGGGGTCTACCGGAAAGCCGAAGGGGGTTCTCCACACCTGTGGTGGATATCTGGTGTATGCCTCCTATACCCACGAGATGGTCTTCGATCATCGAGATGAAGATGTCTACTGGTGTACGGCCGATATCGGATGGATCACCGGCCATAGTTATATTGTGTACGGTCCACTCGCCAACGGGGCGACGACTCTTATGTTCGAAGGAATTCCCACTTGGCCGGATGCGGGGAGGTTTTGGGATATTGTAGAGCGCCATAAGGTAAGTCTTTTTTATACCGCTCCCACGGCGATTCGAGCCCTGCGAGCTGCCGGGGATGAGTTTGTGACCAAATATGATCGAAGCAGCCTTCGGGTGATTGGAACCGTGGGAGAACCGATTAATCCAGAAGCTTGGCTCTGGTATTACAATGTCGTCGGAGAAGGACGCTGTCCCGTCGTCGATACTTGGTGGCAAACAGAGACCGGGGGGATTTTGATCTCCGGGCTTCCGGGCGCAACCCCGATGAAACCTGGATCGGCTTCTTTTCCCTTGCCGGGCGTGAAACCTTCCCTCGTTGATGGAGAGGGCAAGACTCTGGAGGGTAATGATGTCCAAGGAATGCTATGTATGGATGCGCCTTGGCCTGGAATGATGCGCACACTTTATGGGGATCATGAGCGTTTTAAGGAAGCTTATTTCAGCCAGTACCCGGGACGCTATTTCACCGGCGATGGGTGTCGTCGTGATGAGGATGGGTATTACTGGATCATTGGTCGCGTCGATGATGTCTTAAACGTTTCCGGCCATCGCATTGGAACCGCTGAGGTAGAAAGTGCTTTGGTAAAAAATCATGCTTGTGCAGAGGCCGCTGTCGTTGGCTGCCCCCACGAAATCAAGGGGGAAGGGATCTATGCCTATGTCATCCCGAGTTCTGGTTATGAGCTCAATGATGAGCTGAAGAAAGAATTGATTGCTACGGTTCGCAAGGAGATTGGACCTTTTGCAGCTCCGGAGTTTATCCACTTTACCCCCGGGCTCCCCAAGACCCGTTCCGGCAAAATCATGCGTCGGATTCTGCGAAAGATCGCAAGAGGAGAGACCGAGAATTTGGGTGATACGACTACTCTCGCTGATCCGGATGTCGTGGCCAAGTTGATTGAATCCATGCCCAAGTAAAGGGTTTGGAGAATCGGTTTCTCGCGTTTGATATGAATTAAAACTCGCGCCTAAGGCGAGCGAGGATCGCTCTTGTCGCCGGGGATTTGTTCAGGGTGTAAAAGTGAAGTCCCCGGGCCTTCCGGCGGAGAAGATCCCTGCATTGATCAATCGCATAGCTGATTCCGACGCCTGCCACCGCCTCGAGGTTATCCTTGACGGCATCCAGCTCCTCTCCCAAAAACTCAGGGATTTTGGCTCCGCACATTTCGGTGAAGCGCTGGATCTGGTGGTAATTGGAAATGGGCATAATGCCAGGAAGGATGGGGAGCTCAATTCCCATTTCCCGTGCTCGCTTTTCGAATACAAAGAAGTCTGCGTTATCGAAGAAGAGCTGAGAGATCAAAAAGTCAACCCCGGCATCCACCTTGGTTTTGAGGTTGGCAAGGTCCTGGTCCCGGCCTCCCGCTTCCGGATGGCCCTCTGGGTAACAAGCCGCGCCGATGCAGAGGGGTGCCCCGATCTCGTGGAGGAAGGAAACTAAGTCGCTTGCATGAGGGAAGTCGCCTTGTTCCCGAGGTTCTTCATCTCTTGGTAGGTCCCCGCGAAGCGCAAGGACGTTTTCGACTCCTGCATCGACCAGTTTGTCTACAATCCTTCGGATTTCGTCCTGGTTGTGCCCTACTCCCGTTAGGTGAGCGAGGACCTCTACACCTGTTTCTTTTTTGATTCGAGTCACAATCTCCAATGTTTTCCGG
The DNA here is from genome assembly GCA_026984035.1 of Planctomycetota bacterium. Classification (GTDB taxonomy): domain Bacteria; phylum Planctomycetota; class UBA1135; order UBA1135; genus HyVt-539. The sequence continues at coordinate 10,781 of JALSSW010000108.1, read as the reverse complement.
CGCGTGCTTCCACCCGCTCCGTACGTAACCGAAACAAAAGAAGGTGAGAGCCTTTCAAGCTCTTGAATGGTCTCGAAGAGAGTCTCAGCCCCTTTATGAGATTTTGGAGGGAAAAATTCGAAGGAGAAGACTGGTTGGTTTTTGTCGAGGAGTTCGCGGATTTTCATTTGAGGGAAGTATCCAATGAAGGAATGTCTCTGGCGAGCCTCTTGTTGAAAAGATAGAGGAATAAAAAGGCGAAGCCCCATTGCGCGATGCATGTGCCGATCGAGAAGGTTTCAAAGGGGTTCAGAGGATTCTTGGCCCAATCCCCTTGCACGGATTGATAGAACCACCAGGAGATCAATACGAAAAATTGCAGGGGGATGAGAACCAGGGGAAAGACATCGAACCAATGTCCCAGGCCGTCGCCTTCACTGTTGATCCAATGTTCACGGAAACGTCGAACGCCTACCTTCATCACAGCAAGAGCAAAAAGAAAACCACTGAGGATGAGTCCCAGGCCCCAAACCCAGTCTTGGTTGGAAAAAATTTTAAGGCTGAAAGCCGAGGGAAGTCCGAACAGGATGCCAAAGCCTGTGATCAAAAGAATGGCCTTCTTGCGGGGGATACCCAGGTCCATGACACTCCGGGTGGCCAGTTCCACCATAGCGATCAGCGAAGTCAGCGCTGCGAAGGTCAAGGCCAAAAAGAACATGGCTGAGATGAGATTCCCGGACGGGCCAATTTGGGCAAAGAGCTTGGGGAGCCAAACCATGGCCAGTCCCGTGTTCCCCGGCCCATTAGTTCCAAGGACCTCGACTGCCGTGTGTCCGGGGGCGGCCAGGGGTGCCAGGGCGAAAACAGCTGGGATGGTGGCAAAAGCAGCAATCAGGCTCGCGCAGTTGTTGCCGATTCCTGTGATCAGGGCATTGCCGAAGTTATTTCCCTTCTTTTTTGCTGAAGCCGAAAGCACCAAAAGGAGCCCCCAGCCTGCTCCAGTCGACCAGGCGCTTTGGCTCAAACCTTCCAGCCAAGGTTGGTAATCCAACAGTGCTTTGGGATCCACTTGAAACATCCAGGATACTCCCTTTCCCGCTCCTTCCCGGGTCAAACCCACCCCTACAAGTACAAAGAGCAGAAGAAACAGAGTCGGAAGGAGGATTCGGTTTGCCAATTCGATCCCCCGTTGGACACCACGGGAAACAAAATGTCCCGCCACCAAAAAGGCCAGGACCAATCCCCCCACAGAGATCCAACCCTGAGCGAGGCCCTCGAAATGAGCTTTCGCCTGAGGGAAGGCCATCCGTCCCACTTCTCCCTGAAGGGATTGCAGGACATAGGTCCCGCACCAGCCGGCAATCACCGCGTAGTAGCACATGATCCCGGTTGTGCAAAGGGCTACAAAGGCTCCAATCCAAGTCTTTCGCCGCCCAAGCATCATCCCGAGAGAATGGATCACCCCTCGTCGGGTCCGCTTTCCGATCGCCGATTCGATCGTCAGAAGGGGTATCGACCAGGTAAAAAGGAACACAGCCCAGGGGATCAAAAAGGTTCCCCCGCCCCCCTCAAACTTCGACATGATCCGGGGAAACCGCCAGATGTTCCCTGCCCCGATTGCCATTCCCAGAGCAGCCAATAAGAGGGCAAACCTTGATGAAAAGCGGTCTTGTGAGGGGGGATTCTGGTCCTTTCTTTGTTCATCCATCCTTGCATCTTGGTTTCCAAGGAGGCTCAGGTCGATGAATTTTCTCGAGTCTGTGCCTACAGAGCTTGCACTTGAACTACTTCCGAGAAATCCTGGACACATGATCCAATAGGAGTAGATAGAAAGAAAAAAGGGAAACGAGTCCCAGGAGATGGAAATGAGTGGAACCGAGAGTGGGCTTCGCCCGATGCGGGCGCCGAGGGGAAGTGAGCTGAGTTGTGCGAATTGGCAAATTGAGGCAGCCTATCGAATGCTTCAAAACAATCTTGATCCAGAGGTGGCGGAAGATCCCGACCGGTTGATCGTTTATGGGGGGTCAGGTCAGGCAGCGCGTTCCTGGGAGGATTTGGATCGAATTTTGACCTGTCTTCGGCGCTTAAAACCGAATGAGACCTTACTTGTTCAATCGGGACGGGCCGTTGGGGTGTTTCAAACCCATGAGCTTGCCCCGCGAGTGTTGATCGCCAACAGCAACCTAGTGCCGGCTTGGGCGAATTGGGGTGAGTTTCGAAAGCTTAAGGCAATGGGGCTCACGATGTATGGGCAGATGACCGCCGGCTCTTGGATTTATATCGGAACCCAGGGAATCTTGCAGGGGACCTATGAGACCTTTGCTGCAGCTGCGCGCAAGCATTATGGGGAGGATCAAAACTTGACCGGCAAGTTGGTTGTTACGGGGGGCTGCGGAGGAATGGGAGGGGCTCAACCGCTTTCCATCACGATGAACGGGGGGGTTTGTTTGATCGCGGAGGTGGATCGGGAGCGCTCGGAAAAGCGGATTGAGACCCGTTACCTGGATGAGATCGAGGATGATTTGGAGGTGGCAATTCGGAAGGCTTTGGAGGCAAAGAATGCCGCCAAAGCCTGGTCCATTGCTTGGACGGGCAATGCTGTGGAGCTTCTCGAGAAGTTGCTGGAGAAGGGGGTTATACCGGACATGCTCACAGACCAAACGAGTGCGCATGATTTGTTGAATGGTTATGTTCCCATGGGGATGAGTTTGAAAGATGCCTTAGCCTTGCGGGCGGAGAACCCGGAGGCTTATTTGGAAGCTTCGCGCAAAACCGTAGCGCGGCATGTGGAAACAATGGTAGCGCTTTGTGATCGTGGAGCCGTGACCTTTGATTATGGCAATAACATTCGTAAACAGGCTGAGCAACAGGGGGTTGAACGGGCCTTTGCCTTCCCTGGATTCGTTCCTGCCTATGTCCGCCCTCTGTTTTGTGAGGGCAAGGGACCCTTTCGCTGGGTGGCCTTATCCGGTGATCCTGCGGACATTGCGCGGACCGATGAGTTGATCCTCGAAATGTTCGCGGACAATCGCTTCCTTTGTCGTTGGATCGAGTTGGCCAAAGAAAAAGTCGCCTTTCAGGGGCTTCCCTCCAGGATTTGCTGGTTGGGGTACGGGGAACGGGATCGGTTCGCAGTTGCGGTCAATGACCTTGTGCGCTCGGGGGAGATCAGTGCGCCCGTGGTCTTTGGCCGGGACCACCTGGATTGCGGTTCGGTGGCCAGTCCTTTTCGGGAAACCGAGGCGATGAAAGATGGCTCGGATGCAATCGCCGATTGGCCCATCTTGAACGCTCTTCTTTCCACCGCGGGCGGGGCAACATGGACCAGTTTCCACCATGGAGGAGGCGTGGGAATCGGGTATTCCTTGCATGCAGGCCAAGTGGTTTGTGCGGATGGGACCCAAGAGGCCGAAGGTCGCCTCCGCCGCGTTTTGGTCAACGACCCCGGAATAGGAGTGGTTCGTCATGCCGATGCCGGTTATGAGGCTGCAGTCCGTTTTGCTGAAGAAAAGGGTGTGGATTTGGGAAGATCCTAGCTGCTTCGTTGAATTCTGGCCTTGCAGGTCCTTGGCGTAATCCGGGTGGCAGGATTGCATTGGTGGGAAGGAATTGGAAATTCTCTTCGTTTCGGACGAAATTGAAACCGAAGAAAGGGGGGATGGAAGCCAAAAGGGCGATACCATGCTCAAGTTGGACATTCCTCCCGTCATATTTCTCTGGAGAAAGACATGCCCTATTTTCTTGCTGCATACACGGGTCTTTGGATCGGACTCGGTGTCGTCGTTCTTTTTGTCCTCATGTTTGTGGGGATTTACAATGGTCTAGTTGCAGGTCGAAATTCCTGTAAGAACGCCTGGGCGCAGGTGGATGTGCAGCTAAAACGCCGCTACGACTTGATCCCCAATCTGGTGGAGACTGCCAAGGGTTATCTCAAGCATGAGCGGGAGACTCTTGAAGCCGTCATTAAGGCTCGTCAAATGGCCATTGATGCGTCTTCAATTAAGGAGCAGGCAAAGGCCGAGAACATGCTGACTTCAACTCTGCGCTCCCTTTTTGCAGTTTCGGAGAGTTATCCGGACCTCAAGGCCAACCAAAACATGATGGCTTTACAGGAGGAGCTGACGAGTACTGAGAATAGGATCGGCTTCTCTCGCCAAAACTACAATGACACCGTGCTTGGATTCAATAATAGGGTCCAACAATTCCCTTCGAATGTAATTGCCGGGATGTTCGGTTTTAAAGAAGAGGAATTCTTTGAGCTGGAGGATCAAGCTGCCAGAGAGCCAGTTAAAGTGAAGTTTTAAACAAAGGAAAAGGACTTTTAGGAACCCTTGAATCGTGCCAGCCACCGAAGTCAAACCCTATAAAGCCCCTGTGCTCCGTGGATCACGAAAAACCTTTGCTGAATTACAAAAGGTAAATCGTCGTCGGAGTCTGTTTCTTGCTGCATCCCTGATCCTGATCCTAGGGATTCTGGGAGCTTTGGTGGGATCCTATTTTGGGGATTGGTTGATTGGAGTTGCCGGTGGGATGGTTTTGGCGGTGATCCAGTTTTCAATCGCCAGGAGCGCAGGCAACAAGATGGTGTTGGCCGCAATGGGGGCAAAACCTCTGGATCGCCGGGACGATCCGCAATTGGTGAATGTTGTTGAAGAAATTGCTATCGCTGCCGGCATTCCCTGCCCCGAAATTTATTTAATGCAAGATGACAGCCCTAACGCCTTTGCGACGGGCTTTACGCCCAAAAACGCTCAAGTCGCAATAACCACCGGCCTTAGGGAAAAGCTCAACCGGGCTGAACTTCAGGCTGTTATGGCGCATGAGTTGGGACATATTCGGAACGGGGACACCGGATACATGGTTTTAATGGCGGTCCTTGTGGGGTCGATTGCTTTGATTTCAGATATGGCGCTCAGGAGCTTTCGCTACGGAAGTTTTGGGCGTTCCCGGAAGAGCAAGGGTGGAGGTGGTGGAGCCTTGATCCTTGTACTCTTGATTGTGTTTTCCCTTTTGGCGCCCTTGTTTTCCAAACTTCTTCAAGCCGCAGTCTCGAGACAGCGCGAGTTCCTTGCCGATGCGACTTCGGTGGAGCTAACCCGTGAACCGACAGCTTTAATCGATGCACTCCAAAAGCTGACACGGGACCCAACTCCCCTCAAGAGTGCCAATCGTGCCGTGCAACACATGTTTATTGTGAACCCCTTCAAACGGCACAAGCTTGGGGGAAATGCTTTCTCCTCCCATCCCAAGTTAGCAGATCGAATCAATCGCATTCGTCGTTTGATGAGCTGATGGAGGAGGCCTTGCAAAGGTTCGAAGGAGAGTTGCGTTGGGGGGGAGGTTTATTCAATCGAGTTACCTGGCAAGTCCGGAAGGCGTCTCCCAGGGAAGCTTGTGGGGTTTTATTGGGATACCAAAAGGAGGGGGTTGTTTGGATTCAAGAAGAGGTTCCAGCAAAGAATTTGGCGCAGGGAACAGGGCAATTTTTTTTGGATCCAATCGCTTGGATGAAAGCTGAAGAGATCGGTGCCGAGTTCTTAATCCCTTGGCATTCTCATCCAGGAGGATGTGAATTTCCATCCAAGGAGGACGAGGCCTTATTCGAAGATCATGCTCTCATCGGAATAGCCGTTTTAAATGACAATGACTTGCTTCTTCGGTTGTGGATCAAAAGCTGATGGAAGGACTTTACCTTCCTGGGGTTGCAGGATCTCCCGTTCGGATCCCCGGTCCAAGATCAATGTCCTCTGGCTGTGAAAGAGGGAAGGGTGACCCCGCTTCCCTCTCAGACTCACGATGCAATGTTCCCAAAGGGGAAGCCAATAAGAGGAACCTTGCATAACGGGACTTGGTGACATTCCTTGACTTAGTAAACATTTGTCCCGTGATTCTTTGTTGTCGTAAACGATCTAAGGGTGAGATCGATGCATAGATTCTTTTTGCAAGTTCAGTGCTCAAGCTATTGGGGTGTCGGTCTGAGATCCGAAGGAGGCGACCCAGAGCAAGGTGGGGGCGTCCATTTTTTTGTAGAAGATCAGCAAGCTTTTTGACGGCTTCCAGGTCCTCGCCCTGACTTGCAACAACACGGAGCTGAGTTGAGAGAGCGGTTTTAAGCTCTCCGCTGACCTCCTGGGAAGATGCCAACAATCGAAGGGCAGCAGTGTTTCCAGGATCGAGGTTGAGAGATCTCTTGGCAAAAGCCATGGCTGTTTTCCAATCCCCTTTGAGAAGGGCCGACTTCCCGCGTTCGAGAGATTGGTGAATGTCTTGGATGGCTTTTGCCTCCCTTAGGTTTGCCACTTGTTCCAGGGCAAGGAGTCGTCCCTTGATCGAACTTGGTCCCGCAAGTAATCGTGATCTCGCGAGCCTTAGCCTTGCTTCCTCAGGTCTTGCATTTGCGGATAGAAGCTGGCCACGAAGTTTTTCGGAAAGCCCGCTCCCCGGCTGATAAAACTGAGCACTTTGATAGGCCAACCAAGCCGCCTTTCTCCGGTCGATCCTCATTAGGAGATTGCCATGGATCAAATGAGACCGTTCCAATAGATCATCTTGCAGGGCCGAAAACCCCGGGCCGATTTGCTTAAGAAGCTTGTCCAATTTTCTTGATAACTCCCCAGCTTCTTGGTGGGGAGCCTCTCTGCATAACCTCTTCATTTTTGCGGAAAAGGTTAAGAGAGGCCTAAGCAGGTTCAATGGAAGGCTGTTCCGATGCAAGAGGTTGAGGCTCGTTGATATCCTGACAAGAGTTGCCTTTCCCGATTGGGTTACTTGTACACGGATGGTTTCGCGAGGAGCAATGGGTCCCGAAACTTCTGGGGCTTCAATGAAATCGATCGGTCCGAGGAAACTCTGCGGAATGGATTGTCCTTGGACCATTCCTCCGTGTTTTCGGTGGAGGAATCCATTAGAACTTGGGAGAAAGGATCCGTTTCTCCTGCTATAGAGAATCTCGAAACTCTTTGGGTTGTTTCGCCAAACCAATGCCCGTGGCTGAGATGGATTGCTCTGGGTTGCCGGAAATTCATAGGCGAGGACTTCGCCGATGAGGCAGGCAGCTTCTCGAACTGTCAGCTCCGTTTGGAACTGCTTTCGTTGCTCCTCCACTCGTTGATATGGGTCCGTGCTGGCACAGGAGCCCATGGATAAGCCAAGCAATAAAACCAGGCCTTTCCCAAAGCCTGAAACGTCCCTCTTGTTCTGTCGTTTTTCTCCGCAGCCTCGTCCCATTCCCCCCCCGGAATGTAGACCTTTTCGTCAACTGTCGAAGGATCCTTCGCTTTGAAGTTCAGCCCTCCATGGCAAGGAGAAAACGTTCCAGTTCAATTCACCCGAAGGTGTTCATTGGGGATCCTGGCGACACCGAACCGACCATAGAATCCAAAGAAACCCTTCCTGCAAGTTGGTTTCAGTTATTCAGCGACGGCAAAGGCCAAAGCGGCGTTTTGGGTGTGACTAAGGCTGATATGGATGGTCTTTATGCCCTTTTCCTGGGCAATGGTTTTTGCTTGCCCTGAAAGCTTAACCGAGGGTGCCCCCGACCCGTCCCGAAGGATTTCCATGTCAGTCCAGTTGATACCTTTGGCCAGGCCCGTTCCTAGCGCTTTAAGAATGGCTTCTTTGGCGGCGAACCTTGCTGCTACATAGGGTGCTGGATCGATTTTTTCTGCAACGTAAGCTTGCTCGGCTTGAGTCAGGATCCTCTTGATGAAGCGATCTGCGTTTTTACGCAAGGAGTTACGGATACGCTGGGTTTCGATGAAGTCGGTGCCGATGCCGCGAATCATTGATATACCTTGAGATTGCTGCTCATTTCCATAGGGCGATTCCTCCCAGGAGCCCGGTCTCATTGGGGACGACCGTGACGCGAGAGGGGAGATTCGGGTCGTTCACAAAGAATCGTGCATTTCCACCACCAAGGTATATGCGGGTAGGATTAAAAGTAGAAAAGAAGATTGTGAGGGTCTCTTGGACCCGGTCCTTCCACGCCTCTACTCCAATGCTTTGCAATACCTGATCTGACAAGCGGTTTTCGAAGCTGAGAGCTTTGTTTTTTTCGTTGCGATAACCCGAAGGAAGATGCCCAAACTCACAGTTGGGGAGTAGGCGACCTTCGGAGAAAAGGGAAGAGCCGAGGCCCGTTCCCAGGGTGAGCACAAGCTCGACACCTTGTCCTTGGATGGCCCCCAGTCCTTGGATGTCCGCGTCGTTAGCAACGCGTGTAGGCACTTGCAAAAGATCCTCAAGCTCTTGGGCCAGCGGGAAGCCCTTCCAGTCTCCTTCCAAGTTGGCTGCGCATTGTGTTACGCCATCAAACACAACCCCGGGGAAGCCCACACTCGCCCGCGAAAAAGATCCCATCTTTGATGAAAGGGCATGAAGTGCCTTTAGGAGGGCCGTGGGCATTTCCTTTGTGGGAGTGTTCAAACGTTGAACAGGAGTTAGAGCCTCCCCCTTTGGATCCAAAAGGGTGGCTTTAAGCCATGTTCCTCCAATGTCTATGGCCAGAGTTGTCGGCTTTGGGCTCATTGTTCTTTTTTTCTAAGAACTTCGACGGATTCTTTGCCCTTAACAAAGTGTCCCGTTTGGGCAATGCGTTTCAGGAGAGTTCCCTCCAGCCCTTTTGTGCAGCCAAAAGCTAGGACTACCATGCGACCTTGTTTGGCTATTCTGAAATTCCCTTGTTGGAGGTGATATCTTCCATAAGCCTTGGCGAATTCATCTGCATCTTTTGGCCGATCCCAAAGGGTGATCCAGACAATGCCCTTTTTGCCCAGGGCATTCTGCACCATGATCAGGTCATCTCCTCCCCAACCTCTGGCGGCTTGATTGGTCCAAAAGGAGGCTGAGTTCATGAGATTTGGGTTCAATTTTTTCTTTTGAGGGCGTGTGAGAATTGCACAAAGGATCTCTCCGAGAGTTTCTTCTCCAATGACCTTGCCTCCTCCGAGGGTGCTCAAGATGGCAGCTTGAACTTCTTTCCTATTGGCGATCGTGATTGGAAGGTCAAGTTTTTCGGGGTTCCAATACTTTTCCGGGTGCAAAATTTGTTCGGAAGAGAGAGGGGGATTCTTCAGGGCTTGATCAACTTGCTTTGCCACACCGTGAGGCATGGTCCTCAACTTTTTTGCGATCTGAACGACGTTGCCTCCACCTACCAAAAAGCGCATTCCCATCACATATTTTGCTGCCAAAGTCCAAAAGTAAGGGGGAGCTTCGAAGAAAGCCTTGCTCCTCTCCTGTTCAGCCTTCATTTGTGCCATCATCCCCTTTCGACCCGCTGATGCCATGTTTTCCATAGACCACCGAGTCATTAAGGTTGTAGCCGATCCTTCGACTACCGCTCCGATAGCGAAGCCGCCATCCTCTGTCTTGGAGCATTTTTTCATGATGGAATTGAGGTCATGGTATTGGTCGTCAAGTGCGTGAGTGAGTTCATGGGCGATCATAACCCGGTTCAAAAAGTCTCCTAACCTTGCGGTTTTTTCCATCATGAAAAAAGAGTTTTGCTTGGGATCATAAAATCCTCCGATTTGGTTCAGAAGGACATCCAGGATCGTCTTGCCGAGATCCATCCCCTTTGGCAGGAGGCCGACAGTTTGGAGCATCCATTGGTTTCGCTTTAACTTGCCTTGTCCGAGTTCTTCTTCGAAGATTTCTTTCTTTAGGAAGGCCCGAAGTTGCTTTTCGGTCCGGACGGCCTTGTTTACGGGGCGTTTAAACTTACGTCCGCGGAGGACTCCAACTTCCTTTTGTACGGTGTCAGCAGTTTCCAGCATTTTTTGGACAAGGGCTTTGTTCTTTTTTTCTGATTGCTTGTCCGTAGAGAGGCTCTTTTGTGCGGAAGGCTTATTTTGAGCTGTTCCCAAAGAGGTTAAGAGGGTCCAGCCGAGCAATGCAGCTGAGAGACTTGGTTTGAAAGAGCAAAGCCAAAGGTTTCTATGTTTCATGGTTGTTCTCCGCTTTCGTAATCTTTTTTGCTTCCAATCAAAAGGGCAATACTGAGATAGATCATTGCTGCCAATAGGACGCTCCAGACGCTGTGAGGAATGCTGGGGACCATTTTTTCGATGACATCCTCGGGGGAGAGTTGGTGTTGCCACATTCTTCCTCCCGTCATCCATTGGGCCATTTCTCTGCGAAAATCAGTAGCGCCAACGCTTCCTTTGATGGCGATAGAGCGAATTGCATCTACTACGGTGGCCGAGCGGACTCCTGACTGGGCTGGTGTTGAACCTGCAAAACTTTCCCAGGCGAAAACGAAAACCGCTCCCCAGATCATGGCGCGTTTGAAAGTGAGCGCGAAGAAGGTTCCGATGGCGCAGTAGGCGAAGGGGGCGACTAGGAGCCCAAGCCCAAACGCAGCTACCGTAGATGTGTGCAATTCTTTTCCAAAGCCGACCTCCCCTTGCATTTTCCAAGACATGAAGGTGCCGAGCCCGAAACCGACACCCACAATTAGGAGGCTTGAGAGTGTGGAAGCGAGGTATTTACCAAGCCAGATGGCACTTCGAGGAATGGGAGAACTCAAAAGAAAGACGATGCTGCGCTCGGAGATCTCATCTCGAATTGTGGAAATGGAAAGATACATGGCCGAAAGGGGCATGAGGGCCTGGACCATGATGATAAGAGTCAGGTTGGCGAACAGTTCGTCGACGCCTTCACGGTCTCCGAACCGGGCGACAATGAGGGAGAGGACCACGGCGTAAAGGAGGGATAGGCCCAAAAAAAAGTAGCTCTTTTTAGATCCGATTAAGATCCGCAGGCTTTGAAGGGTGACAAGCCAAGTGGAGCGAAAAAAATCG
>JALSSW010000107.1 GCA_026984035.1 Planctomycetota bacterium | reverse complement strand
CGGTTTGTCCCACCTCGACCTTGACCACGTGCATCCAGGCAACAATGGCAAGGAGGACTCCCACCAAAACGGCATATCCCAAGATATTGAGAATCTTCATTTACCACCTCCTGGGGTCATAAAATTTCTTCCCTTGTTGCTTGGCTTGGTATTTCCTTCGAGCTGGAGTTTCTGGATCAGAGAGGAGGTCGCATAAGGTTGCCCCTCTATCTGCGCAGTCTGAAGACGTTCTGCAAGAGCACGAAGGACGAGGTTGCGACCCCCTTCTCCCGAAAGAGCGGCAACAAGATTGGAAAGCGCCTTGGCCTCGGCCTCGGCAGCAGCAAGAATGCCCTTGGCTCGGCGCTCAGCCTGGTAATAGGCTGCATCCGCCTCGACTTTGCGACGATAGGCATAGGCCTCGGCAGCACGCTTTACCTGAAGCACACGACCTTCGGCTCCCAGGATTTGCTCCTGTAGTTCCCCTTTGATTTTCGCAATCTCCACTTCAGCTTTTTTCTGAATCAGGACGACTTCCTTGCCCTGTTTTTCGATGGCTGCCCGAGCAAGGGCTTTTTGCTTCTCAACTTCTTGGTCAGCTTCTTTCTTGTCCCGAATGGCTTTCTCATATTCATCGTAGAAACGGAAACGATCGGGAATGACCTTGGTCACTCGGATGCCATGTGGGTTTAAGAGCTTGTTCAGCTCTCTTTCGGATTCACGGGCCTTTTCTTCGCGCTTGGCAGCGTCATAAAAGGTCTCGGTCTCCAAGGAGCCGAAGACATAGCGGATAACAGCCCGGCTGTAATCCCGAATCCATTTGGCCTGCCAGGCCTCTTCGAGGGTATATGTCCTCCGCCTCCCCCTGCGCCCGTCTGCGACGGTTCGATACACGGGAACCTTCTTAACCCCTGTCTCCTTGACCAAACGCTCCTTGAGGACTTTGACATCCATCAGGAGAGAGTAGTTCACTTCCACATCCAACCTGACATCGGATCCGTCCCTCGTTTTGATGCGAACCTCATCGCCGGTGTCCGTCATCATCTTGAGGGTGTGCACGGTCTTATCGATGGTGTAGAGATCGCTGGTCAAACTGTTGTAAAAAAACGAACCCGGCTCGGGAATGATCTCGACATCCCCGTTGATGTTGTTGACAAGAACTCCGACTTCACTCGCTGTCACCCGACCGACCCTCACAACAAAGAAGGCCAGGATGACGAGAGCGGCGAGGCCGAGGACAAGTCCAAGGGGAACTCTGGTAAAGGGATTTTGAAATTTGAAGTTCCGAGGGAACTCCGGGGGTCTACCGGTGTGTATCTCCATGTATCTCTCCTCTTTGGGGAAGAAACTTACACAAGGAGTCGTGTTTACCCACCTTATTCATGAGATCGGGCCAAGGGGCGAGGGATTGCCAAGTCTCTAGATTCTTTTCCCGGATGATGGCCCATAAGGTTTTGGACCCTTGTTTCATGTTTGTTGAGCAGGAGACGACGAAGCTCCAGGCAAGTTTGCCCTACGAACCTGTGTGAGAAATATTCGTAACTCATCGCAAGATAGAGCTTTGAAGCAAAATTGGCGTTTCTGCGGTGAAACTGTAATACTGGTTGCCCGAAAATTTCAGCCCGAGTTCTCTTCGAGTTCGGGCCATGGGGGGCTCCTGCCGGAGGCTGCACATCCATCCTTTTCCACGGCAACCCCTCGAGTTCCTAGGAGAAGAATCATGGCGAGTGGATTGCGCACCAGTTTCCGGTTGACCGGCCGAATCCTTTATTTAACAAAGGATTCGGATTTGCTGCGTCGCCAACTGGAAGGGGAGGATCTGGACTGGGATCCTTCGATCGAGCTTATCGACAATATTTCCACGGACGAGATCACCCCGGGTTGGGTTTGCTATTACTATGACGAAACCCTCGCGGATTACTGCCTGGTCGGCCTTCGAGGGGGGGTGATCACCAAGGACGCCATTAAGAATGGAGGCTTCCAAGTCATCGTTTCGGGCCTCTCAAAGGGCTGCGGAAGTTCCCGTGAAACCGCTCCCTACAGCGAGCTGACAGCAGGTATCGAGCTGGTGGTGGCCAAGAGCATTGAGAAAATTTATGGCCAGAACTCTCAAAACATTGGTCTTTTGACCAGCAATGATTTCTCCATTCTGGATCGTTTGAAGGCCGGGGAAGAGCTGCCGATCTCAGCCTTCACAGAGGGACTTGATCCGATTTCCGCCAAGATCGTCGAATACGGCGGCCTCTTCAACTACAACCAGGCCCGCCTCGCCGGCCATGTGACCCCCCCCGAGTGCGAAACGGCGCCAAGGCCGATGAACCTGGTCGAAAAGATCATCGCGAAACATGCCATCAAGGACGCGAAGTCCGGAACCCTGGGCACTGCCGCCGTGAAGCCTGGGGATGCTCTTTTTGCGCGGACGGATGTCCGCTTTTCGCACGAATATGTCACACCGATGGCTGCCAGCCTTTTCTACGGGGCCTTGGGAAAGGAAGCCAAGGTGAGAGATCCCGAGTCGGTGTTCGCCTTTCGAGATCACCTGACCTTCTTGGATCAAATCATGCCCGAAGAGCATGTCAAACTGGGGCTCCGGGAGCAGGCGCATTCTCTGAGGGATGTGCAGGAAGAATTCTGCAAGAAGCAGGGGATTAAGCTCTATGGCGAAGTCGAGCGCAATGGCGAGACTGTGGGCTCCGAAGCCATTTGCCACAACAAGGTCATCGAAGAGTTGGCTAACCCGGGAGAGTTAGTCCTGGGGACGGACTCACACACCTGCATGGGGGGGGCTCTCGGGGCTTTTGCCTTCGGGGTGGGGAGTACGGATATGGCCAACGCCTGGTTCACCAAGGATGTGCGGGTCCGGGTTCCTGAGACGGTTAGGTTTGTCCTCTCGGGCAACCTTCGCCCCGATGTGGTTGCCAAGGACGTCATGCTTCACCTGCTTTCCCTGCCCTTTTTCCGGGGAGGGGATGGGATCGGCAAGGTCCTTGAGTTTGCTGGGCCTGCTGTTCGAGCGATGGACATGGACGAGCGCGCCACCTTGACCAATATGGCGGTCGAAGCTGGGGGCTTCACGGGGATCATCGAGGCCGACTCGGTCACAATCCAGTATCTGGAAAATCGAAGAAAACAGAGCCGCGAGGAGCTGGAGGCCATGGTGGTCCACGGAGACAAGGATGCAACGTATTTCCGGACTTTTGAGTTGGACCTCTCCACCATTGAGCCCATGGTCGCGACCCCGGGCGATCCCCGGAACGGGATCCCCATTTCGGAGTTGGAAGGTCCCATCAAAGTCGACATCGCCTATGGCGGATCCTGCACAGGAGGAAAAAAGGCGGACATGGACATGTATGCAACCGTCCTCTCGGCGGCTCTCGCCGAAGGCAAGAAGGTCCACGAGGGCACTCAGCTCTTCATCCAGTTCGGCTCTCAGGAAATCCGTGCGTACGCCTTCGAAAAGGGCTATGACAAAATCTTCGAACAAGCCGGCGCCAAGATGATTGACCCCTCCTGTGGGGCATGCATTAAGGCGGGTCCGGGGGTCTCCTTCGCTCCGGAAGAGGTCACGATCTCCGCCATCAATAGAAACTTTCCGGGGCGTTCGGGACCTGGGAAGGTCTACTTAGGGAGCCCTCTGACGGTCGCGGCTTCAGCGATTGCCGGTCGGATTGTGGCTCCGGCAGAACTCTTACAAAACATCAGGGAAACGCCCTGGGCGGAAACGGCGATCGAAGCTTAGCCGTTTCCCCAAAAAGAAATCGAAGCATCACGGATCCAAGAGTCAGCGATCCTTGAAGGACCTTTCCTTGAACCATCGATCGAACAACATGGATTCAATGCATCACCAAAGAGCGGACCCAAGTGGTCACGCAAAACCTGAGAGATCAAACAAAGAACGAGTGAAGACATGACCAAGGTTTACGATATCGCTGTCCTGCCAGGAGATGGAATCGGAGAAGAGGTTGTCCGTGAGGGCCTCAAGGTGTTGGATGCCTGTGAGGAAGTCTTCGGGTTCAAGACGAAGCGCGAGAACATGCCCTACGGGGCGGATCATTATCTGGCGACCGGCGAGACCATGCCGGACGAAGCAATCGATCGTGTTCGGGATATGAACGCAGTCCTCCTCGGTGCCATCGGTGACCCTAGGATCGAAGTCGGCCTCCTGGAGTTTGCGATCATTGCGGGACTCCGGTTCAAACTCGACCTCTATGTCAATCTCCGCCCCATCAAGCTCTATGACGCCCGCTTTTGCCCCCTGAAGGACAAGGGTCCCGAGCAGGTGGACATGTTGGTTTGCCGCGAGAACACGGAGGGTGCTTACAGCGGGATCTATGGGCACCTCCGCAAGGGGACCCCGGACGAAGTCGCCCATCAGTCCATGGTTTTCACCCGGAAGGGGGTGGAGCGCATTATCCGTTTTGCCTTTGAAGAAGCGATGAAGCGTCCACGCAAAAAGCTGACCTTGATCGACAAGGCCAACGCGTTGCGCGCTCAGGATCTCTGGACAAGGACCTTTGAAGAGGTCTCCCGCGAGTATCCGGAAATCGAGACGGACCACGCCTATATCGACGCTGCCTGCATGTGGATGGTCAAAAACCCCGAATGGTTTGACGTGGCGGTCACTCCGAATCTTTTTGGGGACATCATTACGGATCTGGGAGCCATGGTTCAGGGAGGAATGGGAATCGCTGCCTCGGGAAATATCCACCCCGGCAAGGTTTCCATGTTTGAACCCATCCATGGGTCGGCGCCCAAATACAAAGGTCAAAACAAGGCCAATCCGATCGCGACCATCATGGCCGTTTCGATGATGCTGGACTTCTTGGGAGAAAAGGAAGCCGGCAAGAAGATCGAGGACAGCGTCCGAGAGCTGATCGTAGAAGGAAAGATCAGCTCCCTCTCCGCCGGGGTGCACCCGACCAACGAAATCGGGGATATGGTCACCGGGCGTATTCGGGGATAAGCCCCCTTTCGCAGGCTCGCAGGCTTCAAACAGGCTCAAAGCCCTGGGTGAACTCTCATCCAGGGAATGCGCTCCGTACCAAGCCCTTCGAAGCTACCCAGGGGACCCAGCTCCCTTCCCTTGTCGTCTTCTTCCGTTTCTTCCATATTTGCCCTCCTCTATATACGCAAAATAGTATATAGAATTTAGGCAGGTGCAAGCCAAAAATCCCGAGTAGGCCACTGGACTTGTGACAGTCCAGTTACCAAGAACCTCTCTCCCAAAGCACCCCAGCCCCGTAATCATTGGGAAACGTTCTAATCAGGAGATTAACAAATGCGCTTATTCCTCTTGGCAGCCTCTGCCATTCCCCTATTCGCAAGTCTTGGAACCACTCAAGAAACGGACCAAGTCAAAGAAGTTCCACCCACCCCCATCAGAAATATTGACCAGGTCCCGGTCCAAGAAAACGAGGCGGCCAACGCCTTTTTTTACAAAGCTTTCTACCTCCAAAAGGGAGCGCAACAGTTCAAGCAAGCCATTGAGCTTTATCGGAGATTTCTCAAAGAAGCTCCCCAATCCAAGCTCGCTCCCATTGCCGCCCGCAACACCCTGAATCTTCTCTACCGGACCAATCAAATCGATCGAGCGAATGAGTTCCGCGAGGGTCACAAGGCTCTCCTCGCGCTGGCAAACCGCAAAGAAAGGAATTCGGACCGCCCCCGTGGACGGAACCCCAGGCAGGGCGGGCGCATAGGTCGCGGAAACCCCCGCAATGCGGGTGCTCAGCTGGAGCGCCTTGAAAAGCGCCTCGTGAGTCTCCAAAAAAAGCTCGCCGAGGCCCGGGAAAACGATGACATGGAAGCCGTCGAAAAGCTGGAAGGACACCTCGCCAACTTGAAGAAAGCGTTGAAGCGTTTTCAAGAGGGCGGCAAGCAGCGGGGCAAGCGGCCCGGAAACCGAGGACGAGGAGGTAGAGCGGGGCGGGGCCGGATGTTGAAACCCCTCAGCGAAATGTCCGCCGACGAACTGAAGCAGCATGTAGAACGGATGGGTTCGATGATCGAGCGCTTCTCGAAACGAATGGAAGAACGCGGCATGGAAGACCAGGTGGAAAAAATCAAAACCAACTTCAAGAAGTACAAAGCCCTGATCGAAGCCGGAAAGATCAAGGAAGCCCAGGAATTCCAACGTTCGATTTTTGGGCGCCGCAGAAGGAGATAAAAACCTTCAGGGCATTCTGGCATTCAAGCTTCCTGCGTCCATCAGCCGATACGATGGGGACATGGAGGCCAAAATGTTCCATTCCTCACTTGTTGGACCAAGGCCCCGAGGGGCCTTGTTTCTTTTTTGCCTTTCCCTTCTTTTCTGGGTTGCGCCCGGGAAGAGCCAGACGAAGGTGTTTGTCCCCGACGGTCAAGCTGGTTCGGGCAAGGTCAACCAAGTTCCGCTTGGGGGCAAGGGGCCTTTTGGGTCTTTTCAAAACATGCGGACCCAGATCCGGATCCCTGCTTCCTTTTTCCCGGCGGGGGGTTCGACCATCAAGGATCTTGCCTTTGCCACAGGCGGAGTCGGAAACTACAACTACAAAACCTTTGTCCTCACCCTTGCCCATCTCAAGGGGAAGGGCATGGGAAAGACCTTTGCCGACAATCTTGCGGGACCCGTCGAGGTCCTGCGGGAAACGAGCTATAAATTGGCTTTTTCAAAAAAGGATGCCTTCCACTTCGTGGGATTGAAAACATCCTTTCGCCACGATGGAAAACGAGACATGGTTTTGGATGTCCAAATCCAGGGTGCCTTTTTCAATGGGACCACTCCGGGCTCCCACAGGTCCAGTACCCTGGAAACGGTTTTCGCCCTCGACTACAAGCTTTCCAATCCGAAAAAAACAGGCTTTGGCCCCTATAAACAAGGAGCCAAGCTCGCGTTCCTGCTGGAAGGAAAGAAAATCGTTTATTTCGGGACAGCTTGCAAAGCCGCCAATGGAAAGGCTCCTAATCTTTCCCTCTCGGGGGTTCCGATCTTGGGCAAGTCCGTAGATTTCAGCCTCGCAGACCTTGCCCAGAAGATGCCGGCTGTGTTCCTTGTGGGGACAAGCGATGTGAAATGGGGAAACTTCAGCCTCCCCTTGGATCTCAGCGTTTTGGGCGCCAAAGGTTGCTCCCTCTTGACTAATGTCCTCCTGATGGGACCGGGGACGGCGGACGCAAATGGTTTGTTCAAACTCAGCGTGCCGATCCCGAACATTACGAGTTTGCGGGGAACGCGCCTGGTTCTTCAAGGGATCGCATTGGACTCCAAGGCCAACCCCTTGGGGATGGCCTTTTCCCGGGGAGCCAGGACGGCCTTTCAATAGCCTAAAACCAAGCAGGAACAGCGCTCGACAGGAAAGAGGCAAGACTGCATCCTACCCAGGATGAACAACACCTTGATTCTGGATGAGCGGGCCATTGAGCTCGAAGACCTCGCGCCCATTCTCTCCGACCAAGCTCCCCATCTTGAACTGGCCCCTGAAACCCGGGAGGCCATCGAGACTTCTCGCAAAGTCATCGAAAAGGTCCTGGCGGATGGGAAAACCGTCTATGGAGTCAACACCGGCTTCGGAAGGCTTGCAAACAAATCCATTCCCGAAGACAAGCTCAAGCTCCTTCAAAAAAACTTGATCCTCTCCCATGCGACGGGGGTCGGTTCCCCTCTTTCGGTTGGGGTATCGCGGCTCATGCTTTTCCTCAGGATTCGGGCCCTCAGCCGGGGATGCTCCGGGGTCCGAGTTGAGCTGGTGGAGCGGCTCATCGAACTCTTCAATCGGGACCTGATTCCGGTCATCCCTCAGCAAGGAAGCGTGGGGGCATCGGGGGATCTTGCTCCTCTGGCGCATATGGCTCTCTGCCTTTTAGGGATGGGAGAAATCTGGAAAAAGGGTGAACGCCGGGAAACCGCCGAGGTGTTTCGAGAGGAGGGGATTGATTCCTTTGTGCTCCAGGCCAAGGAAGGCTTGGGACTCATCAACGGCACCCAATGCATGACGGCGATTGGGGTGCGAACATGGCTGGAGGGGATGCGGCTGGCCGATGCTGCCGATATTGCCTGCGCCATGTCGTTGGAAGCCCTGCGTGGATCGGTTCAGCCCTTCCAAGCCAAGGTTCACGAGGCGCGTGGCCAATTGGGCCAGCTGGAGTGTGCCCGCCACCTCCGCAAGCTCCTCGAGGGTTCTGAGATCATTCCCAGCCACCGGGATTGCGACAAAGTCCAAGACCCCTACAGCCTTCGCTGTGTCCCCCAGGTCCATGGAGCGGTGCGGGATTGCCTCCGATTTGTCCGAGGCATCCTTGAAGCCGAAGTCAACGCGGTCACGGACAACCCCCTGGTTTTTGCCGACGGAGACGTGATCTCCGCAGGAAATTTTCATGGGCAGCCGGTGGCCCAGGCGATGGACTTCTTGGGGATCGCACTTTCCACCCTGGGCAACATCTCCGAAAGGCGCATTGAGCAGATGGTCAATCCACTTCTCTCGGGCCTTCCGGCCTTCCTCGCTCCCAACCCTGGCATTGAATCGGGCCTGATGATCCCCCAGGTCGTCGCCGCCAGTTTGGCCAGTGAAAACAAGGTACTCGCCCATCCCTCCTCGGTGGATACGATCCCCACCTCCGCCAATCAGGAGGATCACGTCTCCATGGGAACCACGGCGGCAAGGCACGCAAGGGACATTGCCAGGAACATCGCACGCATCCTCGGCATCGAGATGATCTGCGCCGCCCAGGGTCTCGAGTTCGACCGAGGCCTAAAGGCTGGTAAAGGCGTCGAAGCTGCCTACCACTGTCTCCGAAAGAGCATCCCCCCTCTCGAAAGAGACCGCTTCCTCGCGCCCGACCTGGAAAAAGCCTTCCAGCTCATTCTCCAAGGGGACATCCAGGATGCAGCCGCTCGTGCCATCCAAACCACCTAGCTTGGCCCTCGACTACCGGCCTGCCCTTTTCTCCCGAAGCGGAATCGCAAGAGTCACTCGTGAGTTGGCCCGAACCCTGGCCCCGCTGCTCGCCGAGATCCAATCTCCTCTGAGGCTCTACGGGCACGGCTTTCGATCCTGCCTCCCCGCTGCGGAGCCCCCAGCCTCCGCAACACTCCACCGCAGTCGCCTGCCTGGGCGGTTCATCAACACCTTAGCCCCTCTCGGCCTGGACGCCTGGAGCCTCAGCGGCAAACCACAAAACTTCCTTTGGACCGATTATGTCTACCCTCCCATCGACCTTCATCGCCCTTGCAAGGTCTGGATGCTTGTCCACGACCTGGCCTTTATCGAAGATCCAAGATTTCACGGGCCAAAGGCCTCCTGCAAGCTGCGACGCCGCTTCGAAAAGGCTCTCCTCCGCGCCGACCACATCCTCTATCCAAGCGAAGCCACCCGCCAAGCCCTCCTCCACTACTACCCCAAAACCATGCAGGACAGCCCTTCTTGCCTTCTCCCCTTCGGGTTGGACCACGTACCCACCCCTCCTCTTTCCAGGGTCCAAGCAGCCAAAGCCCGAGCGGCCACCCTGCTTCAGACCTCAGAACCCTACCTCGTCATCCTCGGAACCCTCGAACCCCGAAAAAACCACGACAAGCTCCTCTCCGCCCTACAACTCCTTGCCTCGCGGGGAACTCAGATTCCTCTCCTGGTCATCGGAGCCGCCGGATGGCTCAGCAGGGATCTCCAAGAAGCCCTGAAAAAAGGGACTCCCCGAAAAGGGACACCCTCTTTTCCTCTGGCATGGACAGGCTCCATCCCCGACAAAGACCTCTTTCCTCTCGTCGCGGGAGCCGCTGGACTCGTCTACCCCTCAAGCCTCGAGGGATTCGGCTTCCCTCCCCTCGAAGCCCTCCTGCTCGGGACCCCCGTCCTGGCAGGAGATTGCCCCGCCCTGCGCGAAACCCTGGGATCCCAACCGGGAGCCCTCTTTGCTAAGGGAGAAGTCCCCGAAGACTTGGCAGAAAAAATCCCCCAACTCTTGGGCGCAAGGACAGGAAGCTGCGAAGAACTCCGCAAAAAAACCTGGCAAAAAACGGCCCAATTCTTCTTGGAGCAAATTCATCCCCAATGATCACCGTCCCGCCAGGTCAAACCTCATCGCCCTTCATGCAGGGCCTTGCCTGAACCCCTTCTTTCCGATCATCGCAAAAGAATTCAGTGCATGGTTTAACGGCTGAACTTCAAAGCCAGGTCATTAGAAATACCTTCGACGCCAAAAGGTTTCTTCAAGTCAAGAGACACAACCGCCGCGAAAAAAGTCTTACCAATCAAAGCCGTTAGGTTCGGGACTTTCATACGGATCCTCGAAAAGCCTTGAGAATTGGTTGTTCCTCGAAAACCAAGAAAACCTGAGGCTTGGATGGATAGGTAAAAAAGGCCATCCAGATTGATGGGAATCCTGCGGGTTCCGAGGGCAAAACCCCGGTTTTTTGCGGAAAGGGCCATGAGCCAAGGGATGGTCTTGGGATGATCGGTCCAAAGATTCATTTCATAGGTTCGCCCAATCCGTGGTTGAGTCCGCTGTGAAGCCGGTTGGAGAACAAGGTTGTAGAATTTAAAGTTATCCACTTCGGAAAAGCCCCAGACTCCAACACCCACCAGCCCCTTGCCAAAAAGAGTAGAAACAGGCCGCTGGAGGACTTGGTCAAAGATTCCATCCTTATCGAAATCAAGCTTTAGCCAACTGGATTTTCCAGCAACAATGAACCGCAACATGCAGGATGTTGCTACTTTTTTCTTCATGTCCGCCCATTTCGATTTTTGGATCCCCCCTCGTTCCACGATAAAGGCCCGATCAAAGTCTTTGCTGGCAATAGTATTTTCTTGGACCTTACCAAAGAGAAACTTCTTGGTATTCAGGTACCGAACAGTCCCTCCGGCAAACTGCAACCCGCTGTCATAATAAAACACCTCCAGGTCAATGACGCAGTTCTCGGGCTGGAGACCATTTTTTGTAATAAAAGCCCATTCCTCTGCCCCCTCCGTAACCAAATGTCCCTGGAACAAACTCCAACTGCCGCTTTGGACCGTCCAGCCCTTTGGAGGACCGCTCGACTTCCCATCAAACTTCTCAATGAATTGCTGAGCGTGGAGTGAAAAACTGAAACTCAAAAAAACGAATAAACATAAAATCAACTTCAATGTAAGCCTCCTTTCATCCGGCTTTAGAACGTCTCTTTACTTCCTCTAGATATTTTCTGATGGCTTCCCTGGGACTCTCATTCTGCACTTCCTCAAGAAAAGGGATTGCTTCACGATATTTCCTTTCTTGAACAAGCATTTCCGCATAATGCAGCTTGGCTTTCCATGAGGAGGATTTGATTTTGATAGCCCTTTGATAATATTCTTCTGCTTGAAACCGGTCTCCCGTACGGCGTTTATAATCCCCCAGAAGGATTAAGGCTTGCCCGTCCATAGGGTCCATTTGGATCATTTCCTTGAGGACTTTCGCCTCCTCTTCTTTGTTGCCGTCACTAAGTGCAAGGCGAGCTTTGAGTTGGAGAAGACTCCTTCGATCTTCCTTTGTTAACTTGCCCTTTCGTAAGATTTGAATCCCTTGAAGTATTTTTCGTAGCGCGGAGATTTCTCCTTTCCCTGCCAAAAAGTTGGCTGCACGTAGGGCACGACTTGGAGGGGTTTCTTTCCCCCTCTTTAATGCAAGCAGGTAAGATTCGACTCCTTCGTCAAAGAGTCCCTCATTTGTATAAAGATCTCCGAGGTTATTTAACAAACGTGGAGTTCCTTTCCCCAAAGCTTCCACCATTTGGAAATTTTGAAGAGCTTTCAGAGGTTTCCCCATCTTGACGTAGGCCTCTCCCTGGGCAGTCCAAAGCTCCGCTCTTTCGGGGGAACTGCGTATCAAAGAATCAAATAGAGTGACAGCGTCAGCAAAACGGTTCTGGCGAAAGAGGCTTTCTGCCAATCCCATTTTCCAATCAAAGGACTTGGGGGAATACAGAATTGCAGTTCTAAAAGCCGTCTCTGCAGCAAGGAAGTCTTTGGTCCTCATCCGCGCCAAGCCGAGGAGCCCAAACATGACTCCATCCCCACCACCCAGGCGGATCACTCTGCTGAAAGCTTGACAAGCTTCGGGAAACCGGCCCCTTCTCATTTCCAGTTCTGCCAGGTTCGTCCAAGCACGACGAAACTTGGGATAGTCTTGAACAGCTAATCGATAGTGCTCTGCAGCATTGGCCAATTCCCCTTGCTCGTTTAATAGGTTTCCAAGGGTAAACTCCAGCACAGGAGTCACCTTTTCCTTAAGTGCGGATTCTATAAGGGCACGAACTTTTTTTCGTTTCTTCTGACCTAAAAGATCTTGAACCTTGTACAAAAGTTTCCGCTCTTCATCACCAAGAGGAGGTTCGATCTCCACCTCCGAAAGATAGCTTTCAGCGAATCTTTTCAAGAAGCGTGGACTCGTCCAAATTCGATCCAAAACTCCCAATCTTTCCCTACTCTCTGTCTTTTCTCTTTTTCGAGAAAATCCTTTTTGAGAACCCGCCGAAGGGCGGGACTGGTCTTGAGTGGAATCCTTCCTTTTTTTAAAAAAGGCATCCCGAACTATCGTTGTCTTTTTCTTTCGAAGGTCTGCGTCGCGTCCTGTCGCACACGAAGCCACGGAGACCACAAGGATCGAAATTATTACCAAAATTGAAGACATGAATCTCACCCCTTAAAAACCATGGGAAGTCGCAAACGTATTCGAACCTTTTTTCCCTGCCGTTTCCCCGGCTCAAAGCGCCATTTTTTGATGGCTTCCAAGGCGGACCGATTAAAAACAGGATTGGTTGATTTTTGGATGATGGGATGAAGAACTCTTCCCCGCTCATCCACGACAAACAAAAGAATGACCCTTCCGGGCATCTTCTTCCGCATTCGAGGCGTGATATAGGGGCTTTCCTTGACAATCGCCCTTGGCCTTCGATCCAAGTCGGCAAGGGAAAACACTTGGCCTTTCTTAGCTTTCGAAGATGCAAGGAGATCCAGGTTTTTTCCCATCGCCCCCTTGAGCCACCCTGCCCCCCCTCCCCCGGGGTTTAGAGTTAACTCCAATCCCGATAAATCCATCAAGGGAGCCTCATCATGGGGGGAAGGGGGTTCCACTTTTTCCTCAGGCTCTTCCTTTGGTGGCTCCTCTTTTTTCGGCTCTTCCATTTCAGGAGAAGGTAGGACCGCCGTATCCACCCTTCTCAGAACTGTGTCCACTTTCCCATGTGATGAAATGGATTGAATCAAGGGCAGAACGAAAAAGGGGATGGCCGTTAAAAATATGGTGAAAACTGTTCCGAGTATTTTTTCTTTGAACCTTCCCCACGATCCCTTCCCCCGATCCCTTTGAATCCAAGTATCTCCCCAAGAAGGGTTTTTCATTTTAGAAGAAGATTTCACAATCAGCTTCCTTGCCTTCCCGCCAAAGGAGACCTGGTTGCAACACTTACCTTTTTCGCTCCCGCTAACTTAGCCTGATCAAGAACCTTGATGAGGAGGCCGGACTTCGCTGAAGCGTCCACCTGAATAATGACCGGAAGGCTTTCTTTTTGGATCAGTCTCTTAACAAGAGGACGCACCCCCTTGACTCCGATTTCCCGCTTCCCATACACAACATCGCCCTCCTGCGTCAGAGCAATGAGGATGCTGTTTTTTTCCAGATGGGTTGCTGATGCGGCTTGGGGCCTGTCGACCTCCACTCCGGTTTCTTCCACGAATACCGTGGTCACAATAAAGAATATCAAAAGAATGAAAACACAATCAATCAGGGGAGAAATATCGATCCCCACCGTTTCGCCTTCTTCCAAGGCTGCTTTATGAAACCGGCCCATCGACCCTCCTATCCCCGCTGAAGACGGAAGCACCCTTGGATTCAAGCTCTTCCCACCCTTCGAATCGGAACGCAAAACTTTTTTCCTGCAAGGCCCGAGTAATCCGAGAAACAGCGGCCCTCCTGAACCGCTCCTTTTCCAAATCCCGAGTTCGCTTAAAGGATGCCCTCGTAGAGAAAGCTTCAAGATGGGCTAGACCATCCTTGTACTCTTCCAAAGCCCGCTGGAGACGGTGGAAAAAGAACAAAGCGGGAAGGGCAATGACAAGCCCTGTCTCGGTTGTAATCAGAGCCTCGGAAATCCCTCCCGCAATGACCGACATTGTTTGTTGACCTCCTGACCCACTGGCCAAAGCAGCAAAAGTAACCAACATCCCGGTTACGGTCCCCAGAAGGCCTACCAAGGGAGCGATTCCAACACAGATCTTTAAGAGCCCAAGATCTCGCTCAAGTGGGAGTACATCTTCGATCACAAAATGATCAAAGGCTTCTCTGATTCTTTCTCTCGAATCCCCACGAATGACACTTTTGAAAATACGCTTTTCCGTCTCACCTCTCGACGCAAGCACCCGAAGTTGCCTGAGTTCATCTAACTCAGGAAAAGTGGGTATCCGCTTTCTTCGCAAACATCGATGAATCCGCACTCCAAGGCCAAAACAAAGAAGAGAGACCAAGGCCAAAAACGACATAGCCCACCCTCCGCCGGTCCAGATCCGGACAACTTCAAACCAAAGAGAATAGAAAGGAATCACGCCCTGCCCCTCCTCCTTGAATCCATAGAAAGTCCCCCTCCGAAACAAACCCTCATAAGTCAATGCCCTCCCTGGGATTGGCGACAATGAGAGGATTGAGCATCTCCCTCAAGATTTCATCCACATGGTCCTTGATCTTCTCTCGGTCCAAAACAACAGGATCGTCAAAGGGAATGGATTCCCCACGATTCCATTCTTTTTGGGCCTTTCCTGTCTCGTTGATCAAGGTAAGGGCTACGGTCTCCATCTTGTCCACATCCCGTTTGGCTTTCCGGGATAGATAAGCGTGTATAAGCAACGATGGAATCGCGACAATCAACCCAAACTCAGTTGTAATCAAAGCCTCAGAAATTCCACCTGAGAGGGTTTTCACATCACTGGAACCAAAAACGGTAATCAATTTGAAAGTATTGATAATCCCCGTGACAGTCCCAAGAAGCCCTAGGAGAGGAGCAGAAGCAGCACTCACGGCGACGAAAGGAAGCCAACGTTGGAAGCGAATCCTGGCATGCAGGACCTCTTCAAACATTGCCTCCTCCATAACCTCTTTGTTTTCCCCTAGGTTTTGCAACCCTTTTTTAAGCATCCTCCCAAGGGGTCCAGGGATTTGTTTCACTCTTTCGAGGGCCCCTTCTTTGCCTTCCTTCCGAAGACAAAGAAAAAGCTCCTTCAACTTGGATTTCTTTGGCTTGGGAACCATCATGAATTGGATCCATTTCAAAAGGGAAACAATGAGGGCGAAGAGGGCAAGAAGGAGAATGGGAATCATGACAGGCCCTCCTTTTTTCATGTGCTCAACAAGTGACTCATGGGTTTCTTCAATCTTACGAGCATTTCCAAGACTGGGATCAACAGGGATGGCTCCGGTCCCGGTTTCTATTGTAGATTTGATCCCTGCAGCAATTTGGGGGTCGGAAAAGGGAAGAACCGAAGGTTCGGTTGAATTCAGCCGGGTTTCGGCAAGCCCACAAATCTTTCCCCTCTTGGAGCGAAAGTAGGCAAAGGGTCCAATCAAGGCGAAGTCTCCATGCTCCCTTTTGCCTGTTGGGTCTAAGGCAAAACCCTCAAACCTTCTTCCTCCTGCCAATTGATTGATATGGGCTTCGGACGATTGAATCAATTCCACCAAGCCCCGGGCCCTTTCCCGTGAACCGATAGATTCGTTTTCCAAAAGGGACAGGCCCTTTTGCAATGGGGGATTCAGCGTTTCCAGTTCGGTATCATGGATTCTACTTTGGTATTCGCGCAGAAACTGCCCTAAAAGGTTCAGCAAATATTCAATCCGGGCCTCCCTCTCCTTAAACCCCTTGCTCAAGGATTGTATTTCTAAAACTTGATTGTCGAAGGATCGCGATTTGGTCCGATAAAGGGCCCTTAGCCCCCTAATCGTTTGTTCTTTTTCAGCCAATTCGCGATTTAAAGGGATAAGAGCCGCAGCTTTTCTTTTTTGTAGATCGGAAAATTGTCTAAGGCTTTGTTGCAATTTCTTTTGGATGTTTCCTTCACCTAAAGAAAAGCTATTTATTCTTTTTTTCCCTTGGGCAACACCACTTTGGCAAAGAAAAAGAAATAAATTTAAAACGATTAAACCTTGAATCTTCAAACGGAATCCCATAGGGCCACCTCTATCGTATCGTAACCGGCAAAGAAACAAATTGGGCCAAGCCCTTATTCTTTAGGATGGAAATAGTTTTATATATTTGTGAAGCGAGTCCTTTCTCTGTTTTCCAAACCCATCGCCCTTTTTCAGGATATCCTACGCCCGCAAAATCTTTCTTCTTACTTACAAAATACCCTTGACCCAAACCAAGATAGACAGTTTCAACCTCGACCTTATCCCCATCATCATTTTCAACAATTTCAAGAGAAGAAGTAACCTCAGAATTAAAGCGATTTATCTCACTCAAAAGCCCAAGAAGGTGAAGATATCGAACTTCAACCTTCCCCCGCTTTTTAGTGGATTCTAGGTTAATCTTATCGCTCAGATCCATAACCTTTTTCTGAAGGGTCAAAGGAAATTTGGGAAGAATCTTAAGAATCTTTTTTTCTATCCTTGGAAGGGCTAACTCAAAAACATTCCAAGCTTCATCAATCTCAATTTTTTTAGAAACAATTTTTTCTTTTTTTGCGATCATGTCCTTAGAGTTTCTTTCAAGATCTTTAATCTTTTTTTGAAGAACCATGATTTCTCCCTTTTTTAATTCAAGTCTCTCTTGAAGGAGCTCTTGGGAGATCTTCCAATTCATTTTTTCTTTGGCGATTAGCTTTTTTGTCTCCAAGAGTTTTTCAAGCATCGCTTTGACCTCTTCAACCTGCCTCTTTTTTCCTTGGGGTAGATTTTGGGGAGCCGAACTCTTCCCTGGAAAAACAGGAAACAGGAAGAAAAAGGCGAGGAAGAGATGTCTTTTCGTTGTTTGGTTTTTATTCATCATTTATCTTTTCTGATTCTTATTCCAAAAATGAATTAGAACTCATAGAACGGACTAAAGTTGGATCCTTCCATTTATGCTGACGGACCAATCAATTCCGCCCCTTGTGACAGTTTTGATTTGATCCCCTTGGAGAAATCGAGACCTATAAACAGTTTTGATCTTTGGGTTCGTTAAGTTCTTTGCCTGCAACTTTAAAAAAACTGAGGCCCCAAGGCTTTGCCGGACACTTACATTTAAGTTCGAGAATGAAAGCCCATAGACATTTGGAATAAAGTTCCCCTTTGATTGGGTGGCTCCGGCCAAGAGGGAATCTCCCTGGACCGTATAGAAAACCCCTATTTTCGTTCCTGCTTTTTTCCAATCATAGGTAAGCCAAAGGTTATACAAACTTTTGGGTGCCCCCGTCATATCCCGACTTGTCATCGGAGCTTGAATATTGGGGAGGTTAAATCCTGCGATTTCGTCCTTCGGAAGAAACACTTCTGTATCCAACAGAGTTCCATTCCCCCCCAGCCTTAATCCACCCAATGGCCGCCATAGATTCCCCAAATCCTGCCTGGCTTCGATCTCCCAACCCTGCAAACGCCCTTTAGGGTAATTTGTAACTGTTGTAAAATCAAAGTCCCCAAAACGCTGAACCCTTTCGATAGGATTCTTTAAATCCTTGCGGAACCAGGATAGAGAAAGGAGTGACCCCTCTTCCGGAGAGAAATCCATCCGAATATCGTAATTCTTAAGATTGCTAAGATTGAGATTCGGGTTGCCGATAAAAACGGGACCCCCCAAAAATTCTTGCTGCAAAATCGGA
This sequence comes from Planctomycetota bacterium, assembly GCA_026984035.1. Taxonomy (GTDB): domain Bacteria; phylum Planctomycetota; class UBA1135; order UBA1135; genus HyVt-539. The sequence continues at coordinate 34,680 of JALSSW010000107.1, read as the reverse complement.
GTCAACTCGTTGAAAGTAGGACGAGCAATCGTTTCAGAATACGAAAAACGAAAAGTAAGGGGGTCCCACGGGTTTACGGATAATGAAACAGCGGGCAAAAAATTCGTTTCGCTTAAGGAAACGTCCGCATCACCAGGATTCAACTTGGTTCTTGTAACAGAACCAGGGGGAAACCAAGTGGCATCCTTCTCCGCTTGATTCTCTACACTTATTCGGGTTCTTTCTACACGCAATCCTCCCGAAACCCCAGCCCATGAGGATAGTGGAAAATGGAACATCCCATAGGCTGCATCGAGGTTTTGCTTACCTTTGTAGTCAACATCCTCAAAAGATTCCGTAATAGGATGGTTTTCAAGAGGGAAGCTACGACTCCAAAACTCTTTCCATTTTCCCGCATAACTACTGTTATCTCCAAAGTTACTGAAAGAATCCTGGTCATATCTTCTCTTGAGCCGATCCGTAAAAAAACCTGACTTAAAAAAACCTGAGTCCTGTCCTTTCTCGAAAAGAAACTTCATATTCAATGCAGCCTGATCGCTTTCTTCCCTTGTTCTTTTCCAAATCCTCTGGAGGTTTCCCAAGGAAAAATTTGCGGCCGGCTTGAATGGTGAATGAGTGGGAGGAATCACAATGGGACCAACCGAACGCCCCGGAACCCATAGAGAACCAAATTGGCGTTTATCCGGCTGATAGTTTCCGGCAAAACTCCGCGAAAGACTCCAGTCCAAATCCATCATTTTGAAAAGGGGCCAATCTCCGAGGAGAAAATGATGGGTTCCATTGACCTGAAAAGTTCCTGTTGCTCTTTCCGTGTACTGGATTGTCTCTAAGCGAAGATATGGAGCGGCATCCGGTTGATCATGCCCAGGAGTCGTCCGATCGTCCGGGTCATAGTCAGGAAAGAAATAGGCTTTTCCTCGAGTATCTTCTGCCAGAGTCGCAGAGTCCTCTGCGGTCTTGGAATAGAGATATGTCAGGTTGATCGAATGATTTTTTCCCTTTAAACCAAAGGTTGCCATGCTCCCGATTTGAATTGCTTGGCTTCCATTGGTGATATCAAAAAGATTCGTTTTAAAATCTTCCCCTTTCACCGATCCCTGGAAGGCCTTAGGGACCATTTTCCCCCCCGGCTTGGTTACCCAATAAGAGTCATCAATTCCGCGATCGTAATAGGAGCTCTCCATTTCATAAAAAAGGTTGACCATTCCTCCCAGCTTATAATCTCCCCCCAAATCCACACTTCCACCAAGGGTCCCAACAAACTTTCCATCCAATTGAGCTGTCCCATTGGAAACCCCTACGGCTCCTTCCCAGTTAGAACCTAAGTTATCAAGCTGCATGGAATGATCCGACCCTCGGCCCAAAAGGTTCAACCCACCCCCTTCGTAGGTCAAAAATGCTCCTTGGCTTTTTACTTGTGAGTTCTTACCAAGCTGAAACTGATAACGGAAAAAGAAAGGTTCATCAGGAACTCCTTTGAGCCGCACATCAACAGCACCTCCCGATGCATCCCCCTGTTGATCAGCCATAAAAGTTTTACTTACACGCAAGCTATCGAGGACCGAAGATGGGAATTGATCCAACTCCACCACTCGCTTGTCTGCGTCTGCGCTGGGAAGGCGAATACCGTTTAACTGGGTGCTCACGTAGCGGTCCGGCAAGCCTCGGATTACCGCCGATTTTCCATCTTTTACCGTGGCACCAGCAACAAGACGAAGTGCCCCCGCAGCATCACTGGCCCCTGATCGACTGATCATGTCCGAACCGACGGCATCCATTAGAGATAAGCTTTCGAGCCGTAAATCCAAAAGCATGTCTGAGGATCCTGGTGAAAAATCCACCAACTCCTGAACCACAAATTCTTCGAGATCAACGTAAGAGCCTTTCAACTCCACCCTCAGTTCTTTCAGTTTTCCTGCGGTGACGACGACCTTGTTTTTTACTAACCTTTCGTAACCATCCTTGGAAAACACAAGAACGTACGCTCCGGGGAGAAGGCCTTTAATGAGGAATTTACCTTCTGAATCCGTTTCCAATTTCTTCCCGGTTTTTACGACCAGAACCTGAACACCTGCTATCGGATCTCCAAACTCCTGGTCCACGACAAAACCTTGGATGCCTCCGCTTGATTTTTGACGCGCATAAGTCGTTCCACACAACAACAAGATCCAGCTTCCCCAAACAACAAAGAGTCGCACTCTCACCATGGATCTCCCAAGCCCTTTTGGGCGGCCTTTAAGTTTTGTCCCAACCTTGGTGAAGGTTTGCACCCATTAAGAACTAAGGAGCAACAAATGCGAACAAGATCATCCGCTCGGGGACGCGAGTTAGGGTTGACCCAAGCCTCCTGGAGAGCTTTTTCATAGACCCCCACCGCTTGTTCATGCTTCCCAAGCTGGAAATAGGCTTCCGCCACAGGGAGTAAGACTTCAGCTCGAAAAACATTGATGATTCTTTTTCGAGACTTGCGAAACAGTGAAAGGCAAAGCTCCAACCCTTGCTCAGCACCCTCTCGTTCACCCATCCTCCCCCTTAGAGCCGCTAAACGAGCTAGCAGGGGAATCTGATGCTCCGCGAGCAAGTGAATCCCTTTTATTTTTTGGCCCGCCCATTGAACCAAACGATGCGCAGCCTTCTTGTTCCCTTGCCTTAGAGCTACATCAGCCATCGAAAAGATGGCCTTGAGTCTCAAGTCAAGAGGAAGGCCATGAAAGGATTTCTGGGCTTGCTTCTCCAAGAATTCCCTCATGCCCTTGTCCCGAAAAAAGCGGCGATAGGCTTCCCCCAGAAGAGCCATCGCGGTCCTTCCTTCCTCAAAATCTTCCAAAGAAGAGTTCTTGCCCAATGACTCTAAGTGTTTTCGCAACTCCTCAGGCTTTAGGTTGCGAGCCTGAGCAAGTTGAACAATTCCAGCCTCCGATGGAGGAAGAGATTTGGCCAGACCCTGAGCTGCTTCTTTTCTGCCAAGAAGGAGTTCCGCTCGCGCGATTTTTGCCAAGATCCTCCCGACCCTCCATTCTTGGCTGTTTGGAGAACGTCGAGCCTCTTCAGCGATCTTCCGGGCCTTATGCAGAAACAATGGAATCTTGGATCGAAGATCCCGGGCATCCCCTCTGAGGAGGAAAAAGGCAAGGTCAGCGTAGGCGGACCCTTGTCTCCAATTCTTTATCTTGGGGATCCAATGAAGAGCTAGGTCATACAAACCGGTTTTCAGACAAACATCAACGACCTTCTCTTGATCCCTGGAACGATTCTTAATGTGTGGATCCAAAGGAAACGAAGTCGCAGCTTGAAAAGCTGTCGCTAATAACTCTTTTTTCCAGTGAGGCTGACTTGGTTTTCGAATCTCACCCGATGGGGGAGATGAACAAGCACAAAAACCACAAAACAACCAGACAAGAGGGAGAAGGCTTTTTCCGTTCATCAAACAAATCTTTGTGCTTTTTAAACCGCTTGATTCATGAACCCACGACCGGGGCGATTCCGAATCAAACCGGCAAGAGTGAAAATGGCCTAAAAAGGGCGGGGAACCCGCTTTGCTTCAGCTAAACCACGGCTGGAGTTCCCCGCCCAAGGAGTAAAAGCATCACTGAAAACTTAGGGGGTGACCCCCAAAACCCCGTTGGTCGAGGCAAACTGGGAGTTGGAGGAGTTGAGGATCCATGCCTGCCAATAAAGTGTTGTCCCTTGGGAAACACCGCTGGGCCAGGTCGCATTGATATTTAGCTTTCCCGAGGAATCGGTCAGACCTGCAGGAATGACCACGCCTACTGTGAAATCAGGAACCATGACCCCTCCAAAAAAGGGAAGTTCCATTTTCTTAGGACTAAGAATCAAGAATGAAGCGGAACTCTTTGGAGCGTTTTGAATCGCTAGTTGAAGAGGAGAGTTCGGAGCAAGAGTTCCTGTGGGGGAAAGAATCGGGTCGCCTGTGGGACCAGCAAGAGCATTCCCTAAATCCGTCCAAGGACTTTTGGGAAGGAAGCCATAAGCATAGGCAGCGGTCCATCCTGTCAACCAGTTGTTCCCTGGAGCAAAACCGCCCCGGTAATGCGCGGAAGAGAAGAAAGGATCTGAAGCTGGAGCCCAGCTCGCACTGGTCAATGCGTCATTTGCAGGACGAGGATCCAAGAAGACAACTGGAGCCATAACCTTTCCGCCTTTTACCACTGCCCGACCACGGATGATCTTGGTGATAGGGGACCTTCCTCGAGGCTCCTTCACATTATTGTTCCCGGAGGCAAAAACGCCCCGTGCTGTGGCTTCCGTGTAGGCGGAGCGATTCTTGTTATTGAAGAAAATGCTATCCTTAATCTCGGCAAGCATCCCCGAGCGCTGTACGGTATAGAAGGCCGAAGGGTTTTTAGGGGCGTTCACCTTCGAGGTTACCTTGTAGCTTGTTGTCCAAGTGGCCGGCCAGGAAAGAGTACCGTTGAATCCATAGCCCTTGCCACCATCCCCATCGATGTTGTCAAAGCGGACAACCTTCTCGCCACCATCCATGAAGATGCAGTTGTGGTATTGGACGCGGGCGTTGTCCCTCCAGGCAGTTAGACCATCCCCATCGAATGGTTGTCCAATTACGGTGAAGTTGTAAATGGAAGCCGTGGTAACGGGCTGCCAATCGGAGTTTTCGGCCCCATCGGTTTCGAAGGCATTATCACCGACTCCCGAACCTTGCTTGGCGTTGAGACTATAACCCTGGACAAGGAGGCCAAACTGAGCACGACCACGCCATCCTTGATCGATATCAAAACTGTCATCCCCGACATTCCAGATGCTGAAATATTTGAGGTTGACCGTTCCACCCCAGATTTCGACCCCATCGTCCACATTGTTCATGATCTCAACATGGTGGATATCGGTGCCTCTACCAATCCCGCCAAGAGAGAGACCATTCAGCTCATTGTTTAGGGAGACCACCTTCCCTCCATATCGAATCGACACAAAGCTTATGGTCCCACTATCATCATTGTCCTTTCCTCCTCCATATAGAACCTTCGGATCCCCTGGAAAGGCTGCGACTAGACCTTCCATGGCTCCAATGTTGCTGGCGTTGGGAACTGGTTTGTTTCCCGAGACACCATCCTCCGAGATGTAGGCTCGACCCATAAGAGTCAGATTCCCCCATTCATTGGCCGCTTCTCGCCATTTCCCCGTCTTGGGGTCATTATTCTTCCAGGTGGCCTTGTCGGCCTTGGAAGTAAAGATCACAGGTTGGGTCGCCGTCCCCTTAACAAAAATTTGGGCTCCACGGGCAACAGCCAAACTGCCACCTTTTCCTGTGTCGCTCGCAATCACCGTCCCGGCTTGAATCGTCAAACTCGCTCCGGGAAGAACATAAATTTGCTTCTGCAGATTGTAGACATTGTTCGAAGTCCAAGTGGTGGACACAGAGATATCCTTGCTTATGAGGATTTCTCCTTGCCCCCCTTGGGCAAAAGCTACCCCTGAGAGGCTCACGGCCGCAGCAAGGGTCAGCATGGAAAAAGGATGAGAATTTTTCATTGTTCTTCAGATCTCCGATCAAGGTAAAGAAGAGAAAAATGCCCCCCATCAGGAGGCATTTAGAAATGCCCCCCCGAGGACGCCGGAGAATCCTAGGAAGCCTCGATAAAGCCCCAGGCAAAACAAAATGAAGATTCCCTTAATAAAAAAACGAACCGAGCATGGTTTCCGGGCTCCTCACCGGAAGGGGTCGAGACAACCCCTGCGCAATGGATATTTGCAAACTCCCAATTTCGCCCATGCCATTGGGGATTAACTAATGAATTCTAATCGGTCCAACCAAGGGCTTCAAATACCCCGCGAACTTTGCATGAACCGCCGGAAAAAAGGAGCTTCGCTGCATGGGGGCTTCAAAAGTGTCATTCCTCTTCGGGCACCCTTCCGAAGAAAAAGGCCCAGGGACTCAAAAAACCATTTTTTGGGGAAAACATTTCACATGAGGCACATCACAGGGTCATGCATCCTTCGAGGCAGAGACAGGCAGGGCGCGGTCTCGCTGGGAAAGAACGCGCCCTTTCAAAGGCCTAGGGGGCAACCCAGGGTTTGCGTCTATTGCTTCTGCGGGCGGATGAAAATCCGGAGCGCGGGACGCGAGAAAATGTAGTTGGCAATGTCGATGACGTCCTGGCGCGTTACCTTTTTGATGCCTTCATTGAATTTTTTGTCCTGATCCAAGCCTTGGCCGAACAAGACGCTGAGTGCATTGTTGGAGCAGACGGCGGCATTTTCGATTTTGCCTAGGGCGTCATAGCAGAGCAGCATTTTTTTGGTGAGCTCCAACTCTTCGTCGCTAAAGCGCCCTTTGCGAATATCGTCGAGGACACCATTAATGATGTCGACAACAGGAGCTTCGTCCTCGGGCCGGAAGTCGGTTTGAATGTAGTAATGTCCGGCTCCATCTCCTGTGTATGGAACCCCGGAGACTGCGTACACATATTTGTTTTCGCCTTCTCTGAGGCGATGGAACAGCCAGCCCTGTCCTCCGATGATGGAGTTCATCACAGAGAGGGCGTAGCGGCGCTTTTCGTCTTGGCGGGGGATGGCTCTCCAGGCAATGCGATAATTGGTTCGAACCTGTTTGTTGGTCCGCTCCACAAGCTGTGGCTTTTGAGGAATAGGGTCCTCTACCACATGGGAGGGTGGAACCTTGCCGCGCTCCCAAGAGCCAAAAGCCTTCCGCGCCACAGCTTCTGTCTTGTCGAGGTCGATGTCGCCATAGATGGCAAGAACACAGTTGTTGGGTCGGGTAAAGGTCTCGAAAAGTTTACGCACATCGTCCGCGGTAAAAGAAGCGACGGTCTCCTTGGTCCCAAAACGCTGCATTCTGTATGGATGCTTGTGGTAAAGGTGCGTGCGGGTGATCTTCTCAGCTATGCTCGTCGCTTGGACTTCCAGGTTGGGAAGTACACGCCTGAGAAGTATGGTCTTGAGACGGGCAACCCAGGCTGGATCAATCGCAGGCTCCCGCAGCACCTCACGAAACAGATCAAAGGAGCGCTCGAAGGTCGATGCCAGACTCTGCATCTTGACAAAATAAACGTTGTTGTGCGAATCGGCCGAAAGACTCATCCCAAGCTGGTCCATCATGCCTAAGAGCGCCCGAAAAGATCGCTTCTTGGTTCCACGCCAAAAGGTGTTACCCATGAGGAAGAAAAGACCATTGGTTTTTTCGTCTTCATAGATCACTCCCCCATTAAAGGCGGCAGTAACATCCACCATCCCATACTCGGGAATCCTTTTTAGGAGGAGTGTGAGTCCATTTTCGAGAACAACCTTACGAACAGCCGAAGAACCTTTGCTTTTCCCAACCTTGGCGATTGCCGCCTTCTTTTTGGGAGGGGTAATAATGACAACATTGAGCTTGCTCTCCACGAGATATTTTCTCGCTGCGTCCCGGATATCTTCGGGGGTGACCTTTTTGATCTTTTTCAAATAGCTGTCGTTGAACAGAGGGTCGGCAACCCAGGCCAAGTTGGAGGCAAGTTCTTCTGCGCGGTTTTCGACGGTTGCACGGGAAGCATGGTATTGCTTTTCGAGGACGGTAAGAGCCCTGTCGATCTCTTCCCTACTCACAAGCTCAGTCTTGAGTCTCGACATCTCTTTCCAGAGTTGATCCACAAGGGTCCTTGCGTGCTCAACAGTATCGACGGAGAAACCCACAGAGAAGCGCCCTCCTCCAAAGACCGGGGTCCAAGAAGAAGTATAGATCCCCGTTGGAAGGATCTTACGGGAAGGGTCATGCTCGAATTTCCTGGGAAGCCGAGCACTGGCGGAGGCACCGAGGACGTTGGACAGCATATCGAGCTTGTAGAGATCCGGATTCCGCAGATCAATCGTCGGCACTCCAAAACGCACCAAGCAGGTTTTGGTCGAGCCATGCTCCTTTTCTACCCAGCGCATCGCTGTTTGGGCAGGCTCCTCCGGAATCACATAAGGAGCTAAGCTTTTCCGTTTCCAGGGACCAAAGAACTTCTTGACCTTGGCAAGCATCTCTTGAGGGTCCACATCCCCCACAATGGAGACTACGCAATTTTGTGGAGTGTAATACTTCTTGTAGAAACGAAACATGTCATCCCGAGTCAAGCGTTGGATGCAATCCTGGTAACCAATCACAGGCACCCGCACTGGATGAAACTTGAACATGGTTTCGTTAAAAACCTGGTTCAAAAAACGTCCGGGGTTATCCAAGTTCCTAAGAAGTTCTTGTTGAACAACGCCTTGTTCCCGAGTGACTTCCTTGGGATCAAATTGGCAATGCTGCAACCAATCTGAAATGAGGTCTATGGCCTGCTCGGCCATCTCGGCCTTCGTCGTGATGTAGTATTGAGTGAAGTTCAAATAGGTGGATGCGTTTGTGTCCTGCCCGATGGATTTAAGAAGCTTTTTACTCTCCTCCTCGGTCCTTCCAACCCAATGCACTCCGCCCTTGGAATCAGTCACCTGTCTTTTGGTGCTTCCTCCATGAACAATATGCTCCATGTAGTGGGAGAGCCCCGAACCCAAATACTCGTTTTCGTAGATCGACCCGATTTTCATATAGGCCATGACTCGGACCACGGGCACCGAAGTGCGACGCTCGATCACGACTTGGAGGCCATTGGGTAATTCCTCAACCAAAAGATCGTTCGAGGCTTTTGCACGGAGGGTCTTTACCTGGCCTGAAACCTCCGAAGAAACTTGTCCCGCGAGAACCCCTGTGGAGATTGGAGAGGGAAGAGACTTTGAAAAACCGAGTGAAGTGAAAAAAGTGGTCGCAGAAATAAGGACCGAAACAGCCATGATCGATTTCATCTTTCTTTCCTTCTCAGCAACTCACCTTGAGCACAAGAGCCATAGCAGTATCCCCTGCAGCACAACCGCTGAAGAGGCCGAATCCTCCCCCCTTTTGGACCAGCTCTTCGATCAACTCCACGGTCACGCGACCACCAGTCGGCCCCTGAGGATGTCCATAGATTAAGGGGGAACCAAAGTTGTTCATTGCCTCGGGGCTGAGATCAAACTTGCGACAAAAATAAGCGTCGTTTACGGCAAAGGGGTTGTGTGTTTTGATGGCGGCGCAATCCTTGATGCCGATCCCTGCCATGGCCAAGGCAGCTTCAGCCGCAGGGACAACCCCCTTGGGCATGTGGGCTTTCTCCACACGTGCTTGCCCGAAGCCGAGGAGTTGGATCTCCACGGATCCATCCTTGGAAAACGCTTTGGCTTTGTCCCTGTTGCAGACCAGGAGTCCTGCGTTTCCATCGGCGGGATAGGTCTGAGACCCAAAGGTAACGGTCCCTTCGGGCATCACAGGTCGAAGTCCCGCCAGGCCCTCCGCCGTCGTCGGGAAAACACCTTCGTCCGCTTCAATGAGCTTGGTTTTCTTGCGGCCTAGGCGGATTTCAATCGGAAGCATCCAGCCTTTTTGAAAGCTGCGATCACTTGCAAGCGCGTCCTCATACTGCTTGTTCCGAAGAAGGGTGATCTCATCCTGTTCTTCGCGGCTGATCCCCGCTTCCTTCGCCACATTTTCAGCAGTTGCCAACATGGGTTTCCCTGTGTTGGGATCGGCGTTGAAGTTATCCCAAACCCATTCCTCGGTTTGCCCCCGGCCCCCAACCCCTCCGGGATCGGGATAGTAAATGTGCGGCCCATTGCTGGTCCGATCACAGGTAAGAGCGAGCATCGCATCCTTGAGGCCCGATTCGATCTCAAGGGCCGCAGACTGCAAGGCCCTCGCTGAGGTTGCACAAGCCTGTGAAACAATGGTTCCGGTAATCTTGGGGGTCTCCATCAGGGCGGCAACCCAAGGACCTCCGTAAAAGCTGTGCATCTGTGGCACCGTGAATCCCAAAACCAGGCCGTCCAGCTCATCCTTTGGGATCTGACGCTGCTCAAAAAACGAGCGAGCGCTTTTAGCGGCAAGCTCCAAACTATTCTCTCTTCCGAGGCTTCCCTGCCAACGAACAAAGGGACTGCTCCAATACCCGCGATAGGGGATCCACGCCTTTTCCAATGCCATGATCGTTCTCCAATTCCAAAAAGTTGGGGCAAGGAGGCTATCCCCCAAAGGGAAAAGTCTCAACGGATTGCCGTCCCTTATTCTTGATCAAACCGCATCTTTTCAGCTTGGTTCAGTGGCGTTTTGACCCAGAAGAGGCCGGCCTGGAGCTGCTTTTACCCTCAGTGTTCCCATGAAAGGGAATCTTTCTCAACTGAGGCAGGTAGCGACCCTTGCTCGGTAAATCTACAGCCTTTCCCTTTTTTGGGAGGAAGTGAGCAGAGATCCCTTTGCTGCCCACCTTGAGAAAAGGATCCAAGGGACAGTCCAGGGTTACCCAATGAAAACCCCGAAAACTTGCAGCAGAAACAACCGGAGCCTTTCCCCGGAGGCGAGAATCACTTCCGCTTGTCTTAAGTTTTACATTGGCAATCCCCTTGTGGGGTCCCGTTTTTCCTTTGGGCTTGTCCTTGGTATCCAAAGCCATTTCATACCGAACCCCTCCGATCTGGATGCGGACCTTGCCATGGAAATCTCCTTTGACCATGGCACTAAGGCTCCACTGCCCTCCCTTTGCAAAGGTCATCAGGGTATAGCTTGTGTGTTCCAAATTGCGGGTCAGTCGAAGGGTTTTCCGGATAAAACCCGGTTTTTTCGTCTGGGGATCAGACTCGTCAAACTGAGGAAGGAGAATCACCGTATCGGCCCCCAAGGTTTTTTTTAGGAAAGCGGCAATGTCGTTTTCAATGCCCTTCACTTTTCCAAACATGCGAGTCCCGTGGCGATTGCTTCCCGGGACAATACGAAAGGCGGTTCGGGGTCCGGCAAAGGCATCGGCGACGACCTTCACTCTGGGGGCTTCTTCTTCCGAACTCAGGATCAGGAGGGGGATCCCATGCCAACGCCTTGCGTCGCGAAGACTGTTGATCCCGAGGTAGTTGGCCCCTGGGGTCATCACAACACAAGCGCGAAAAGACCCGGGATAACGCACGGCACTTGCAAGAGCAACGCTGCAACCCACGCTCGCCCCCACAAGACCCAAGCGAGTTGTATCCAGGCCGCGCTTTCCCAAAAAGCGAATGGCAGCTTCTACGTCAAGGTGCATGCTGTTGAACACTCGCGGATCCCGGTTTTGGACCCTCTCTGCCAATTCTGGAGCACTCTCCCCGTGCCCCCTCAAATCCATCACCAGTATGTTGAACCCGGCCCGGCGAAGGGGAGTCACGAGGGCTGCGTAGGTCTTTCGTGTGTGGCGATACATGGGGAGGCATAAAACCGTCGGGGCATAGGACCGCTCCAGGTAGAAATCAGCCTTGATGGTCACATGGTCTTGGGTTTCGAAGGAAACCTTCTCCGGACCTCCAAGAGAAGGACCGTAAAACAGTGAAATCGGAAGGACCAGGGGAAGAAGGATGGGGATCATGCGGTCTCCTTGACAATGAAAGTGGGAAGAAGGAAGTTGGCAGAGCTGGAAGGTAGGGGAAGATTGGACGACACAGGAGCAACTTTGGCAAGGGGCTCCTTTTCCTCGAGCTTGAGAATCTCCATGGCTATGATCCCCCACTCATGAAACTTGCGGTGGATATGAGTGCTGTCCAGGGGAAGTTCCCAAGTGGGGTAGAACGTAGTTTTCACCTGACCCTTAAAGCCTTGGAAAACCTACTGGGAGAGGACCAGGTTCAGCGAATTCCCCGCGTTTCAGCTGTCCCCTCCTTCCTTTGGCGAAGAGAAATACTTCCTGGGCGGCTGGACCGAATGAAACCCCTCCTTTTTTTGAGCCCGGTCACGGCCCTTCCTCCCAGATCCCCCTGCCCTATGGTCGCAACCGTACATGAGATTCCCGAGATCCGTCCGGAAGCCAAAGAAGCTCCCCTGCGGCTCTTCCGCAATCGAAGGGCTCGGCGCAAACTCCTCCAGAGAGCTTGGCGCGTCCTCGTTCCTTCGGAGCACACCAAGAGATCCCTTCTTTGCGAGCTCCCGGGTTTGGCGGAGAGAGTCAGGGTTTTTCCCCAGCCCATCCACCCCCGCTTCCAACAGGAGAAGGGCCTTAAACGCCCTCGAACGGAGCGCAAGGGGATTGTATTCGTGGGTGTCCCTAGGCGCCGCAAAAACCTCGCCCGGCTTCTTACAGCTTGGTCTGATCTCCCCCTTTCTCTCCGAGAAAGGCATCCCTTCCATTTCGTCGGACCTGAGAGTCTCGGTAAATTTCTGAAGGCCCAACAACCTTCGGCCATCCAGTTCCACAAAGAACTCAACACGGAGCAATTCATTGCCCTTCTGGACCGTTCCTTGGGGCTCGTCCTCCCCTCTCTTTCCGAAGGCTTCGGGCTTCCGGCTTTCGAAGCGGCTGCTCGCGGAATTCCATGCCTCTGTTCCCAGGACTCCCCGATGACCGAATGGCTTGGAAACTTGCCCCTTGCGGTAGATCCCTATGATTCCGAAAGCATCGCAAAGGGACTATTGCGTCTCCTCGAAGACTGCGACCTTTGGGAAAGCGTCTCCCGCGAAGGCCCAAAAAGAGCCCGCTATTTTTCCCCGGAACGCAGCGCCGGAGCTTGGCTCTCACTCATTCACGAGGCAGCCGCCCTGTGATCGGAATCCAAGCTTGGCATATCGATGGCCGCCCCTCGGGGGTGGCAACGCGCCTTGGGGCTCTCCTTCGGGGGCTGATCGACATCGAATCGCAGGACCGAATTGAACTTTGGACCAGCGATCGGGTCAAACCCCAAACCCTCCTCAATGCCCTGGATCTCGAAGAGGGGGAGATCCGCCTGCGCCCACTTCCCATCCCTCCGCGTCCAAGCCTCAAACGGATCGCTGCGGAACGGAGGATCCTTTCCAAAGTCATCCAAGAAACCTCGGCAAGAGTCTTGGCCATGGACACCCTCCCCGCCCCCAAGATCTCCAAACAGTCCTGTGCTCTGGCTCTGACCCTCCACGACCTGCGCGACCTCGGCCCTTATGCCCGGGGGTTTCGACGCTATTTTGCATCCAAAGTCCTGCGCCAAGCCATCCTTCGTGCCGGGGTCCTTTTTGTCCCAAGCCCCATGATCGCAGAGCGGTGCATCTCTTTAACTCAGGTAGCGGAGAAGAAGCTTGCCATCCTCCCCGCTCCCCTTCCGCGCAGCTTTTCCCCGGGTCCTCCGCCTATGGAGAGGGGACAACACTTTCTCCACATTGGAAGGTTGGAAAGACGAAAAAACTTCCCCTTTCTCCTGCAATCCTACGCCGAAGCCCGCGGTGGAGATGAAGACTTCCCTCCCCTCTGCCTTGTTGGGGATATCCCCATTTCTCGTGAGGGCGAGCTGAAAACCTTATTGCGCGCACTGAAGCTGACGGAATCGGTTCTGATTTTCCAAGACATCCCCAATAAAGATCTCCGGGCCCTGGTCGCTTCTTCTATCGCCCTCCTCTTTCCCTCAAAACTGGAAGGGTTTGGCATTCCCGTTTTAGAAGCCCTTGCCATGGGCCGCCCACCCATCGTCCTTCAGGGGGGACCACCAGCCTGGGTTGCGGGCAACCATGGTATCGTCCTCAGAGAAAACCCTGGGATCTGGGCGGCCATGATGCAAAACCTCGCTAAGGGCAACTTGAAACTGGATCCTTCTGCAATGCAAGATCGCGCAAAGGAATTCGACCCCAAGGAGTTAGCCTTTTTATGGCTCCAAAAAATGCTCAGCTCTGCTTTTGAGAATTCCGCCCCTGGCTGCTAATCGCCCGAAGTTGGGGTTGGGCAATGGCAAAAGTCAAAAAGGCTAAGCCGACAAAACCTACGAGCGAAGCAGCCAACCAAAGATCTTCCTGCAATCTGTAACCGACAAAGATGCTGCCAACCGCCAAACCCACCCCTGTAAGAAAGCCAAGGATTCCAACAAAGAGAAAGAAGGAGTTGGGCCTTTCAGCTCTCTCCTTTGGAAAAGGAGTTGCACTCCTCTCTCGGGCAGGGGCTGGGGGAACCCAATCGGCAAGATCTTTGAGAGGAAGCTTGGAATTGATGATCCTTTCCAACATTTCGGGGTCTTGGATCCGGCTCACCAAATCTCTCTTGAGATCCGCCTGGATTTTTCCCAACTGCGCTTTGGTCCTTGAGCGGATCACTTCCTTGACCACGGAAATGGATGAAATACCAAGGATAAGAATCACGAGTTCGATGGACATAAAGGAGGCTCCAGACGGGACGATGGTAGGTCGCAATACGTCAGCATACGGATTTATTTGCCACCCGATCCCATTTGGAAGGCAAAATAAAAGAGGATGGCCCCAAGGGCCAAAAGCCCGAGAAAGAGAACTGCCTTGAAAAGGCCTCCTCGTTGGGAAAGATCTTCAGAGAACAGCCCGCCCTTGTCCTCGATTTTATGGAATTGCAGAATGCGCCCCTTTCCACCCGACTTGACCTCCACTGTCGAAGGTCTTCCACCCCTTGGCATGGCAGTTTCACGCAACTGAACCTGCGGAATTTCAGGGATGAGAGACTTGGATGCTCCCTCCGGGGTGGAGGTCACGGGTTTTTCCAAGCGGACCCTTACTTTTGTGGCCCCTACCCGAAAGACATCTCCATCCCTAAGCACAGCCCGGGTGATCCGATCTTCCCCCACGAAGGTGCCATTCCTGGAACCCATGTCTTCGAGGATCACCGAATCACCTTCCCGAAAGACCTTGGCATGTTTTCGGGAAACCTTTTTGTCATCCAAGGATATCTCGTTGCCTTCCTGCCGACCCAAAACAGCTTGTTGTAAAACTTGGAATTCGTCCCCTGCATGGGGACCTGTCAGCAAAAAGAGGTGAATGCACATCATTTCGACCATGCCTCCAGGGTAGCGGAAAAGCCCCGGGCCTTTTACTCTCAACTCCTCTTGAACCAGGAAATTGAAAACAACCGCCGACAGGCTTCTCCAGCCATCAAGGTGTCTCATCTAGGGTTTCACTATCCGCGATGGTTTCACCGCAAAAAACAGGACTTCGCCCTCCAGGATCTTAGCTTTTGTCTCGAGGAAGGCCGATGCCTAGGAATCCTGGGGGCCAATGGGAGCGGTAAATCCACCCTTTTGTCCTGCCTTGGAGGAAGCCTGATTCCAACAGGGGGAGAGATCCAGTGGTTTGGGCAGCAACACTTAAGTGTAGAAATCCAACGGAAAATCGGGTTCCTCCCGGATGCAGAACTCCCTTTCCCCGCTCTCCCAGCAGGGATCTTCCTCGAGATGACTGCGAGGGCGATTGGAATCCCCAAAAAAGAAGTGAAGCAACACTGTGAAGACTTACTCACAGAATTCGGTTTAATGAGCGCCCAAAAAAGGCCCCATGGTAAATTTTCAAAAGGGATGAAACGAAGACTGGGTCTTTCAGTCGCTCTTCTCCTAAACCCAACCTTACTTCTCCTTGACGAGCCCTTGAGTGGGATGGATCCCATCGGAGTCGAAACCATTCGCAGGAGGCTGGTTCGACACAAGGAAAGGGGAGGGACAGCCCTGGTTTCCACCCACCAACTCGAAGAGATCGAGGACCTCTTGGACCGAATCATGATTTTGGATCAAGGACGCATTGTAGGCTATGGGACCGTTCACGAAGTTCTGGGTAAAGAAGGTACCTGGAACATCGAAATCGCCGATATCGACGAGGAAAGCATCCAGAACCTCCTGCAACCGCTCCTGGAAAAGGGGGCCACCCTTCATACCTTTGGCCCCTCCCGCCAAGCATTGGGTCGTTTTCTTCTCCATCTCCACAAAGAGCAATGACCGGGCTCTTCCCTTTCTCCCTTCGCTGCGCCCAGACCTTGCTCAAAAGCAGCCTTCCCCTCATTCTGATTCCAGGTGCTGTTTTGTTCCTTTGCACGATGCTGCAGGGCCGTATCGGCTTCGAGGGCTTACTCCCCCTTATGATGTTCAGCCTCTGGCTCCCCCTTCCTCTTTTCATGCTGTTGCTTCGAAGGCAACTTCCCTTTCTTGGCCCAGGAGATCCAAGCCTTGCTTGGACCCTCAGTCTCCCGGTCCCCAGGGGACTCCACCGCCTTTTCACCCTGGCGAGCCTCTTTGGAGTGGCCCTCATCCTCCAACTCATTGTTTCGGTAGAAGTCGGCATGGGGATCCGGCAGATCCATCCCAAGCAAGAACTAAGAGCCACCGAGATTTTGAGTCCTCGACCAAACAACCCCCCCCTTCTGAGCAAAAAACACCCGATTCAGAGTTTTTCCGCCCCCCGCGGATCCGGAAAAGGGATCCTCTCCTTTCAGGCGCGACGCTTTCTTTTTTCGGCAAGTGGAGACCGAGTGCGGATCACAGCTGAGAACCCCGGGAATCCCCCGACAGCCTTGGCCACAATCCGAGTAGATGAGGATCCTCGGCGCATGCGAATCTCCATGGAGCTTCCCCCGAAAAAAAAATTCTTACACTTCCAACTCCTTGCGTCCCCCCATGGCCCTATCAGTTTTGAACATGCTCCGGTTCTCTGGTTAGGGAGACCCCTCTCCAATCTCGAAACAGGAGGACTCCTTTTCCTCGATACTCTTCCCTGGGTTCTACTCCTGGTTTTCGGTGGCTTCACAGCGACATCCTTCCTTCAAACACGCATCTTCGGACTGATGGTCTTTGGGCTTGCCTTAACACCTCTCCTTGTCCCGAGCTTCCCCCGCATTGACCTTGCTCCACTCCAGGCAGGAGGCATCCCGATTCCTCAATTCGGCCTCTCTTTCCTGTGGGCCTTTGTCCTTGTCCCCTTGGGCCTATTCCCACCCCGAAGAAACGGAGGAGGAATCGAATGAAGCAACCTTCCCGAAGGCTCCTTCTGGGCATCCTTCTGATGGGAGCTGGGGTTTTTTTAATGGCCGATGGCATCCGTCGGACAGAGCCTCCACCCCCGCCGGCGGCATACATAGGCCCTCTTCGCTTTTATGCTCTCCCCTTTCTCTGGTCGGAATGGGGAGAAGCCCAAAGGAGCGGGCGCCTTCGCGAAGCCACAGAGTACGGCAAATGGATAACCTTTCTTCTTCCAAGGCAATGGCAACTCTTTGTAGGTTTCGCCTGGGGGATTGCATACGACCTTCCCGCCAATACCGAGGATCCTTACATCAAAGCCCAAACCTTGGTCGAAGCCCTTCTCCTCCTTGAAGAAGGAATGCGCACAAATCCCCAAACTCGGAAGCTCCCCGTGGTAGCCGCTTTCATGCTCCAAGACAAAATCCTATGGAAAAAGGACTCGGCTCTGGAAAAAGCCTTCAACGAAATCGTTGGGCATTCACCCCAAAAAGCCTTCAGAGCCTACCTCGACAGAATCCTCGCTCTTAGCCCTCAAAAAAAACTTCCCGATCTTCGCATGGAGGTTGCCAAGGGTTTTGTGAAGGAAGCCAAATCTTGGATCCAAAAAAAGCATTTTAAAAAAGCCATTCCTATGCTGATTCGTGCCGCCAAGGTCCTTAGCCCGACCGCAAAAATGCGGGCAAGGCTCTTTAAGGATCTAGCCGAGGCCTTAAGAACACAAAAACAGATCCCCAAGGGTCTTCTTCCTCGCTTGGAACAAGATCCTTTTTGGGGGAAGTAAGGGCTTTTTTCATGGCCACATACCCGCTGTGCACAGCCCCACTATGGAAACCACCGGTTGACCTCGTTCCTTGAACACTTTGTTTTCCTTGAAATGCGGTTTCACATAGAAACCTGGCGAAAAAAAACATCCAGCAATAGGAACAGGGTCATGAATTCTGTGGGGTAAAGTCGAGGGATCCTATAGTCCTCGGTATGATCCGGGGATTTAGACCATCGGCCACATGATGAATCATCCAAGTTAAGGAGTAGGATCTCTGTTTGAAGGCCTTCTAGAATTTCTGACGGATAGCCCACACCTCGCAGTCTTCCTCCTCATGATTGCCTGCGGGATAGGGATTCCCTTTCCTGAGGAGCTTATCCTTGTCGGTGCGGGGTACATCGTTTACTTGGACAAGGCCGACCCCTTTCTTCTCGCGGGAACCTGCATTGGGGCCATCTTGGCCGGAGACCTCATGCCCTTTTTGCTCGGCCGAATCTTCGGGCCGAAGATCTTGAGGCTCAAAACGGTCCGCCGTTTTATTACACGGGAAAAACTCGCCCTCTTTGACGCTTGGTTTCAAAAGAGGGGTTGGCTGACAATTTTCGTCGCTCGCTTCCTCACTGGACTGAGGATGCCAGCTTATTTTACGGCAGGATCCATGCGTTTTTCTGCTTGGCGTTTCTTAGTGATCGACGGACTCGGGGCTCTTGTTGTTGTGCCCCTTCTTGGAGGCTTGGGATATTTTTTCGGAGACAAGATCGACGATCTGGTGCACTTTGTAGAGAAAACGGAGAAGGGCATCTTCATTGTTGTAGCTTCTGCAGCGACTCTCTTCGCAGGATGGATCTGGTTTCGTCGCATGAGGCGAAAAAGACTGCTGGGAAAAGAGGTCAAGGAGATCTTTGTGGGACCGGAGCCCAGCACCAGCACCGAGGAAAACAAGGCCGATTCAGGATTCCATCCTTCCAAGGGAGGAGAAAGCAAGGAAAATATTCCCGAAGCGGGCAAGAGGGACCAGGTTTCAGAAAACCTTTCCCCTCATGGAGAGCCAAATGAAGAAACTATGGTTGAAGAAGATCAAAGTCTTGAGCCTCCCTTCCCTGATCGCTAGCCTTCTAGCCCGATTTATTCATGATCAAAAGCTTTCTGACAGGGAATGTAGGCCCCACCAGGACTTACATTCCCTTTGCTAGATCTCATGAATAAAACGGGTATGGCCCATTTTTCCTAATTGTTACAACATTCTTTTGGGAGGGATTGGTGTGTTTCACACGGCCACCGGCCTTGAATGAACACCCAGAAATCTTTCGATTCCCGGCTCAAATTCAACCACAAAATCTTCCACAAAATCCGTTTCCACGACGGGGGTAGCCTCGATGTTTTATACCTGGACCATTCTTTCCCTAGCCTTGGCAGTTGCTGCCTTGGTGTACGCCAAGGTCCTCTTCTCGCGCATCATGGCGTTTGAAGAAGGAACCGACGTCATGAAGAAAATCGCCCGACAGATTCAAAAGGGCGCAATGGCCTTTCTTACAACTGAATACAAGATCCTTGTCTTCTTCGTCCTCATCGTTGCTGTAATCATGGGAGTACAGCTCAACTGGATGAAGGCTATTGCCTTTATCTTTGGAGCCTTCGCCTCGGCCTTGGCTGGCTTTATTGGGATGTATACAGCTACCCGAGCAGCGGTCAGGACGACTCAAGCGGCGAGAACGAGCCTCTCCCAAGCTCTGCACGTTGCCTTCTCATCCGGGACTGTGATGGGCCTGTGTGTGGTCGGCCTGGGCCTCCTTGGTATCCTCGTCTTCACATGGATCAACGGAGGAGCCACAGTAGAGGCAATCGAGAATGTCCTCGGCTTCTCCTTCGGGGCCTCTTCGATTGCCCTCTTCGCCCGCGTGGGCGGTGGGATCTTCACAAAGGCGGCAGATGTGGGGGCTGACCTCGTGGGAAAGGTTGAAGCGGGAATCCCCGAAGACGATCCCAGGAACCCCGCAGTGATCGCCGACAACGTCGGGGACAATGTGGGGGACGTCGCCGGGATGGGAGCGGATCTCTTCGAATCCTATGTGGGTTCTATCATTGCGACGATGCTCCTTGGAGGGACGGTCGCGATCGGAAACCCCAAGGCCGCTAGCGCCTTAGTTGTATACCCTCTGGCCCTCGCAGCCTTCGGGATCCTTGCATCGATCATCGGGACTTTCCGCGTTAAAACCAACGACGAGAGCAAGCTTGGGGAAGCCCTCTTTAGAGGTCTTTTCACCGCTTCGATCGTTCTTGTCGCGATCATGGCCCTTGTCACCTTGCTCATCGGCCCCGAAATCCCAAATCTCACTGATCCCAAGGCCCCCCTCTATGGAAAATGGTCCATCTACTTCTCCATGGTCATCGGCCTCTTTCTTGGGGTCATCATCGGCAAGGTCACCGAATACTACACCTCCGAAAAACTCAAGCCCTCCCGGGAGATCGCGAAGCAAAGTGAAACAGGAGCGGCAACGAACATTATCCATGGCCTTGCGGTAGGAATGGTTTCTACATGGATGCCTACGATTTTAATCGCTCTCGGGATCTGGGCGACCTACCACTTTGCGGGGATCTATGGGATCTCCTTGGCGGCGGTCGGCATGCTCTCCACCTTAGGGATCTCCCTGGGAGTGGATGCTTACGGGCCGGTGGCCGACAATGCGGGGGGCCTGGCAGAAATGGCCCACCTCGAGCCGGAGGTTCGGGAGCGCACCGACGCCCTTGACGCAACGGGGAACACCACGGCAGCCATCGGAAAAGGCTTCGCGATCGGCTCGGCGGCCTTGACCGCCCTGGCTCTCTTCAACAGCTACAGCGCTCTTGCCAATCAGTTGGTCGCCAAGGCCGGCCCATCTGCACAGGCCTTCTCGCTCGACATCAATTCCCCCCAAGTCATGATCGGCCTCTTCATCGGCGCCATGCTTCCCTTCCTCTTCTCTTCGATGGCCATGAAAGCTGTGGGGCGCGCCGCAAACAAGATGATCGAAGAAGTCAGGCGTCAGTTCCGTGAGATCAAAGGACTCCTGGAGGGCGAGGCCGAACCTGATGCAGCCCGCTGCGTGGAGATTGCGACCAAGGGCGCCATCAAAGAGATGGTGGCTCCCGGCCTGCTGGCTGTCCTGACGCCAATCGCCATCGGACTCATCTTTGGTGCGAGCGCTCTGGGAGGACTGCTGGCGGGAGCCCTCGTCTCCGGAGTCATGATGGCCCTGTTTATGGCCAACGCTGGCGGAGCATGGGATAACGCCAAGAAATATATCGAAGGAGGAAACCATGGTGGAAAGGGCTCTGATGCTCACCATGCGGCCGTTGTCGGCGATACTGTCGGCGACCCCTTCAAGGATACGGCTGGACCATCGATCAACATCCTCATCAAACTGATGTCCATCGTCTCCCTTGTGTTCCTCCCTCTTTTTATCTAGCAAAAACCGATGAACCTCCCACGAACTGGACGACAAGCTTTTGGCATCGGTCCGGTTCGTGGTTAGCCCCCTGAAACTCGTGGTGTTGCTGCGAGCCTTGTGATTAAAGTGGAAGATAAAGAGATTCTTGAAACTGCAGTTCGAATCGCCCAAGACAAAAAGGGTGAGGAGATCCGAATCTTGGATGTCTCCGCTAACTTGGGGATTACGGACTTCTTCCTGTTTGTCTCTGTGAACAACCGCAGGCAAGCGCAGGCAATCTGTGGGGAAATCGACACTACGATGAAAAGGCAGGGAGTTCCCAAGGCAAAGATCGAAGGCTACCAAGAGGGTTGGTGGATTCTTCTCGATTTTGACACTGTGGTCATCCACATCTTCCAAGAGGAAGCGCGGCGGTTTTATGATCTCGACAATCTCTGGGGAGATTCGATCGAGCGCACGAAGGACTTTCTCGGGACCTCTTGACCCAGACCCGGATGAACCGGGATGATTCATGAGATTGAGCGATCCGATTCAATCTCCGGGACCCGGTGGGGCCTTTGGTCAACCAAGGAAGACTGAGGAGAAGGGCATGAGCAGAGAAGGTTTCGAACATCTTCCATGGATGACATATGAGGAAGGCCTTGAAAAGGCTGAAGCTGAGAACAAGATCCTCATCCTTATGCTCACTGTCTCTTGGTGCCGCTTTTGCCAGGAAATGGAGAAGCAAACTTTCGGGGACCCTAGAGTCCAGAACGCATTAAAGGAGCATTTTGTTCTTTGCCAGGTGGATGCTGACCGCAACCCAGATCTTGACCAACAGTTCAACATGGGGGGATGGCCCTCGATTGCATTCATCTCCCCCAACGAAGATTTGATCGCCGGAGACACCTATCTAAGCCCCGAGGAGCTGCTCCCCCTCCTCCCGCAGATTTGGAGCTTCTATCAAAGGAACAAAGAAGAGCTTAAGCGCGGAGAATCCTTCACCAAAATGGTAAAGGAACAGCCCTTAGCAACCGGCCCCATCGAAGAAACGCTGGGAAAAGAACTCGTCGAAAGTGTGACCGCATCCATGCTCGACAAGTTTGACCACAGCTATGGAGGTTGGGGGGAAGGACAAAAATTTCCCCACACCGAGAGTTTGGATTTTGCCATGATCCAATACTCAAAAACCGGAGACCCCAGGATGCGCGAAGTTGTCACCTTGACTCTGGATTCAATGATCGAGGGGGGGATCCATGACGCAATCGACGGGGGCTTCTTCCGTTTTTCCAAGACCCGAGATTGGCGCGTCCCCAATTTCGAGAAAGTGCTCGACAACAACGCCCAACGGCTACGTTGCCTCATCGAAGCCTGGCAACTCTTCGAAAAACCATCCTACAAGAAAGCAGCTGAGGGTGTGATTCGTTGGATGACGGAGACCATGCTGGATCCGACCACGGGGAGCTTTTTTGGAAGCCAAAGAGACGACCCGGAATACTACATTCTTGGACCCGAGGAGCGAAAAAACGCCCCCAAACCTACCATCGACCGAACCGTTTACACCAACTGGAATGCAATGGCGGTCAATGCATTATTCAAGGCATCCGTGGCCCTGGATCGCCCTGAACTCAGCAAAATTGCTGAAAACTGCCTGAACTTCCTCCTCAAAGAACTCTACTCGGAGAAGGAGGGAATGTACCACTACTGGGATGGCACCTACCATCTTCCTGGCCTCTTGACAGATCAGGCCTATTGCATTCAGGCTCTCGTTCAGGCTTCGCAATTCCTCGGAAATGCGGATCTCCTCCTTCCGGCGGAGCGCCTGGGAGAGATCCTGGTTGAAACCCACAGGTCCCCTTCCGGCGGATTCTTCGATCACTCAGCCGTCATCCGAAATCGGGGGAATTCTCCCAGAAGAAACCGGTCGATTCTTGAGAATTCGGTTCTTGCCGAAGCCTTGACTCGCCTTGCGGTTCTCTCACGAAGGGAGGAATTCAGAGAACTCGCCCTCGAAATCATTCAAAGTTTCGCGGGAGACCATAAACAATACGGTTATTTCGTCGCCGGTTTTGCCCGCGCTGTCGACCTCATTCTCTATCCTCCCCTTGTCGTGACCATCGTGGGAGATCGTGAATCCGCGAGCGCCAAAAAACTAAGGATTGCCGCCCAAAAGAACTATATCCCAAGCCGGATCGTTCAAATGCTTGACCCCAAATTCGACCCCATCCTTCTTTCGAGGAGCGGCCTCCAGTCCAGCGAAAAAGCAAGGGCGTACTTAAGCCTGGAGCGGCAAACTCTAGGCGTCTATGAGGATCCCACCGAACTGGTGAACAAAATGAAAGAAGTCGAACGGGAGCGAGGGGACCAATAAAACATGAGGGCACATCCAAAGAACAAGACCCTGGAAAATGCAAGAAAACAACCACCTAGGATGGGAGAGAAACAATGAAAAACGATTTCACTGAAAATGTTCAGGAAGCCCTCAAACGGGCAAAAGAATGTTCCCGGGAGTTGGGGGATACATGCGTCAACACGGGACACCTGATGGTCGGGCTCCTCGGGGATCGTTACAGCCTGGCCAGCCGGGTTTTGAACGATATCAACATCTTTCCGGAAATGTTCAGGGATCACATGAAGAAGCTCCCTCGTGAAACGGGGGAAGCCGTAGAAGATTGCTGGAACGCAAGCACACTCGAGGTTTTCAACCGAGGAAGAGTGATTCGGAAGAAACTTGGAGGTGGGAAACAAACAACCACCGACCAAATGTTGATCGCCCTTCTCTCCCTTCCTAGAGGGATTGCTTTTGAATGCCTCCGGGAGTTCTGCACAAACCCTGAAGAGATCGCCAACGAAATCGTCGAGGCCATGGGCTACGAAATCGCCGACCGTCCCACCTTCTAGCAAGATCCCAAAGGGAATGAGCGGGGGGAAAGCCGGAAGAATTGGGGCTCGTCTCAAAAGAGCCTTTCCAGGATCCGATCAAGTCCCATGGGGTTTCTCTAATTTAGAAAACCCCCAAGGATTCGAAGAATCCTCGAGTTGTGGCAAAAACACACTTCAGAGAACTCGAGGTCATGAATAAAGCGGGCTAACCTAGCTTCCTATGTTTGGAAAGCTCGTGAAGCCTAGCAGGAGGACCCTTTCGTTCCTTTTGATCGCCTTTGTTCTCCTTGTTCTGGGATTCCCAGCCCTGGATTGGAACTTCGGAGCAGATGACTTGCGGTTTTTCCGCACTTACACAAGTTTTTTTCCAAAAACAGGACTCCACGTCCGTTGGGAGACCATCCTTCAAGATTTTACGGGACCATGGCATGGGAATCCCTTCTTTGAGTTTTACCGCCCCATTGTCTCACTCAGCCTGGGTTTGGACTTTGCGATCTTCGGGAATCACCCCGGAATCAGCGCCTTTATGAACCTTTTGATCCACTTGGGATCTTCTTACTTAATTTTTCTCCTTGCGGAAGAAACGCTCCCCTCCCGCAAGTCAGCTTTGCCAGCTGCCCTGTTCTTTGCCCTCACACCTCTTGCCCATGAAAACATTGCATGGCTAGTGGGACGCTGCGGACTCACAGTTCCTTTCGGACTCCTTTCCGGCCTTCTTTTCTTAAGGGCCTTTAAGAAAAGAGCCACAGGTTTTCACCTCTTCTTCCCGGCTCTGGTTTTCACCCTTCTCAATCTCATGACAATGGAATCAGCCCTGGCTTGGACCGTTTTCCCTCTTGTTTGTGTTGTATTGTGGATCAACTTCCACCCGAGCCAGGGAGAGCTGGGGATCAAAAAACTATTTACCCTTGCCTTACCTTTTGGGGTCCTGGGCCTTGCATACCTGGGGCTTCGCCTTGTTCTCTTGGATCACCCCTTTGGCTCGAGCCCCAATCTCTTGGCCCCAAAGGGGGTTCTTTCCTTTTTCTCCGACTATGGGAACCGACTTTTGGGGAGCCTCGTTCCCCTTGACACCACATGGATTCAAGACTTCGTCCTTCAACGAGTCTTCTTTTGGTTCATTCTCACTCCATGGCTCCTTGGGTCCCTGGCTCCCTTGTCCTTCCATCTCCCCAATAGCCGTTACTATCGCAGAGGGATGTACCTCCTCCTTGGGTTTTGGGCCTTGGCAACCACTCCCAACGTCCATTTTCTGCAACTCAAGGAGGGCCTCGATTCCGCCCGGGCACTCTTTTACTGCCTCCCTCCTCTCGCCCTCCTTTTTGGTCTCCTGACTGCGACTTCCCGATATGGCCAAGTCCTTGGTATCGCAACTCCACTACTCCTGGGAATGGGACTTCACCACAGGCTC
Organism: Planctomycetota bacterium; assembly: GCA_026984035.1. Lineage (GTDB taxonomy): Bacteria > Planctomycetota > UBA1135 > UBA1135 > HyVt-539. Next base: position 9,479 of record JALSSW010000107.1, on the reverse strand, counting down.
GAAGCCAGGGCAGAATGGGCCGATATCACCCAAAGAGCAATCCGGTTGGTGGATGCAAGGGTTCCCGTCCCACAGAAGGCCCCCATCGCACTCCTGGACCAGTTAGGCGGTGTATATGGTTCTCCCGGGATTCCTCCCGGCGAATTCCCCTTGGCTCTCTATCCACCACTCCTGCCTCGAAGAGTGGACGCAATCAGCCTGGTCCATTTCCCAAGTCTCCATGGAGGCAAACCCGAATTTGAACTCAGCGCCCCTGCGTGGATCGCACAAGCATGCTCCCAGTTCTACACACTTAAGGAGGCCTTCGGAGAACCCGAGTTAAAGATCCTTTCCCCAGCGCCTTTCCTCCCCAAAACCCCCCTCCCAACTTTACCCTTTCGCCTTGAATCCGGAATCCCGGGGTCTCTCTTTCCCCTCCCTCAACTCAAACCCATCCCTCCCCATCAGGGGACCCTCCTTCTCATTTTCGCAGGAGGGACGGAGAACCTGATCGAGCCTTGGAATGGAAAAAAACACTGGCCTCCCAAGATCACCCAAGCTCTCAAAAGCTGGTATTCCCTTGGAGGAAGAGGCTCCATGTTCGCCTGCTTTGTCGAAATTCGAAGGAATCCCCTAAAACCCAGCACAGCCACCTCCAGATCCCCAGTCCTCTTCGGGCGCCTGGGTCCCTAGCCCCAAAACCAGGAAATTCATGGCAGAATCCCACAGCAACCGAAGAGCCTAAGCCTTTGAAGAAGAGGTTCCCGGAACCCTTCTCAGAAGATCGCGTCCTTGGGGATCTCATCAAAGGAGATTGACATGAAGAACCTCGCACTGATTGGAGCCATGGCCTCCATTGCCCTTCTGGGGGACCTTAAGGCCCAGGGCCGCATCCCAAGACCTCCCATTCGCAACACCCGACCTTCACTCGTCCATGTGGAACGCACCAAGGTCCAGGTCCAAATTCTCAATGGCGTGGCGGAAACAACGATCCGCATGACCCTCAACAACCCTGGAAACCTTGTGGGTGAAAAGGTCCTCGTCCTCCCTCTCCCCAAGGGGGCCGTCGCTGACGGCCTACAACTGGAGATCGGGGGAAAAATGCAAAAAGGGGACATCCTTCCCGCTCTTAAAGCAAGCAAGATCTACACCAGCATTGTCCGCAGAAGGCGAGACCCTGCCCTTTTAGAATATATGGGCAGGGACACCCTGAGGCTCCGGGCCTTTCCGATCCCCCCCCAAGGAAGAACTGATGTCCAAATCAGGTTTCGGATGCTCCTCCCCCAAACCGCCGGGATCTACTCTTTTGAATTCCCCATCCGAGCCATGGAGTCGGGGATGTTCTCCATGGAAGTCCACATCGGCTTGGAAAAAGAAGGGCAGCACCTTGCCAATGTCTATTCTCCCCTGGCAGGCCTTGATATCCGCCAGAAAGATGACCGGCACGCTCTCGCCAGCTTTGAATGCAAAGGGCGCCCCCCACAAGATCCAGCGATCTATTACTCCCTGACGAACCGAGAATTCGGCGTCAACTTGATGACGTATCGCCGCTCCCAAGGAGATGGATACTTCCTCCTCTTCGCATCTCCCAAGAGAGATTGGAAATCCGAAGGGACCCTCACGAAGACGGTGAGCTTTGTCCTCGATACTTCGGGCTCCATGCAGGGGAAAAAAATCATACAAGCACGCAAGGCCCTACGCTTTTTCCTCCAAAGTCTTTCCCCAAAGGATCACTTCAACCTGATCCCTTTCTCCACAGAATCTCGTCCCTTCGCGAAAAGCCCGGTCCCTGCTGTTCCGGAGCAGATCGCAAAAGCCCTCAAATTTGGAGAAGAACTCGAGGCACAAGGGGGAACCAATATTGAAGAAGCCCTCCGTTTCGCCCTATCAGCTAAAGTAGCCCCAAACTCAGTTCCTATCGTGGTCTTCTTGACCGATGGACTTCCAACCATCGGCAAGGTGGATACCAAGGAAATCCTAAACTCCACCAAAAAAGCTAACCAAGCCAAAGCTCGGGTCTTTGTGTTTGGGGTCGGGTACGATGTCAATACATACCTTTTGGATCAAATCGCGGCCAACACGCGAGGAGCTCGAGACTATGTGAAACCCGAAGAGAACATTGAGGTGAAAACCTCTGCTCTCTTCGAGAAAATTGCCCACCCGGTTCTGGCGGACCTTTCCCTTAGCTTTGACCAAATCCAAACGTCCAGGCTTGTGCCAAGGGACCTTCCCGATCTCTTCCGGGGTTCCCGATTGGTAGTGGTCGGACGCTACAAAGGCGGGGGCGCCACAGCCATCCGCCTCAAAGGTTGGGTCGGGAAGAAAGAGAAAAGCTTCGTGTTCGAGGGAACTTTCCGAGAGAAAAAAGGAGGACCGGATTTTGTGGCAACCCTCTGGGCACAGAAAAGAATCGGGCTCCTCCTGGATCAGCTCCGTCTCCATGGAGACAACAAGGAGCTGAGAAACGAAGTGGCTAAGCTGGGACGCAACTTTGGGATCGTAACACCCTTCACCTCCCAGCTGGTGGTTGAAGAGCGAGAGCGCCTGGCAAGGGGGCTCCAAGGTTTTGACTTGGATCGGGGAAAGAGGAATCGAGATGCATCCCAGGTTCGGAGAGATCTGGGAAGGGCAGGTTTGGTGATCCCAGAGGAAGAAAGCCTGGAACAAGACGATGCCGACGCCCCAAACTCTCCCGCTCCCGCGAACAAGCAAAAAACAGGGAAAAAGGCAGTATCTCAAAGCCTGAAAATCGCCAAAATGCAGTATTTCAGCCGCCTTGACCAAAAAGGTCAGCGGCGCCTCTGGAAGACCCAAAGGAAGGGAGAACATACGTTCCACCTCATTTCCGGCATTTGGATCGATGCAAGCCTGACCAAAGCCCACCAAGGAAAGATCCGTCGTATCGAGGCCTTCTCGGAAGAGTATTTCAAAATTCTGACCAAACATCCTGAACTTGCCAAGGTCCTTGCCTTTTCTACCGCCATGGTCATCGTGCTTGGACCCAACGAGGCCATAGAAATCATCCCTCCCAAGGGGTGAAAGCCAGCATCTTCTGTGCTAAAGGAGGGGCATCGGAGAGGAGTTTTTTCTCCCAATGCCCTTTTTCTTTCACCAGGAAAGCACACATGTCAGGATTCACTGAAGCGGAAGTGGCCAGCATTGACCCAAGCTTAGACCTCTTCGAAGAGATCGAACGCCTCAAAACAGAACGCAAAGCAATCATCCTCGCCCATTACTACCAAGACCCGGATCTCCAAGACATTGCTGACGTCTTGGGGGACTCCCTGGCCCTTGCCCAAGCGGCTGTCGCTGACAAAAAAAGTGAGGTTATCCTTTTTTTGGGCGTCCACTTTATGGCGGAAACAGCAAAGATCCTCTGCCCTGAAAAAACCGTCGTTCTCCCGGACCTTGATGCGGGCTGCTCCCTTGCCGACTCCTGCCCTGCCGACCAACTTGCTGCGTATCGCAAAGCCCACCCCAACCATGTTGTGGTGACCTACATCAACTCCACAGCTGCAACAAAAACACAATCCGATTGGATCTGCACATCCAGCAATGCTGAAAAGATCATCAGCCAGATCCCAAAAGAAAAGCCCATCCTCTTTGCCCCTGACCGCAACCTAGGCGCCTGGCTCGCCCGAAAAAGCGGCCGAGAGATGGACCTTTGGCCTGGAACCTGCATCGTCCACGAGACATTCAGTGAACGTAAGATCATTGCATTGAAGGCAGAACATCCTGAGGCGGAACTGATCGCCCACCCTGAATGCGAAGACACGATTCTCCGGCACGCGGATTTTGTGGGTTCTACATCAAAGCTTTTACAACGTGTGGCCGAAGGGTCTGCGACCACATTTATTGTGGCAACCGAAAGCGGCATTCTCCATGAGATGAAAAAAAGAGCTCCCCACAAAACTTTGCTCGAAGCACCAACAAAGGATGAGACAAGGGAGGATGGCACCTGCGGATGCCAGGAATGTCCCTACATGAAACTAAATACCCTGGAGAAGGCTTACCTCGCACTGCGGGATCTCAATCCCAAAATCGAAATCAGTGAAGAGCTAAGAGTACAAGCCCTTCGGCCCTTGGAGCGTATGCTCTCTGTTTCCTAGGAACAGGCATGCCGACCATCCTAAGATCCCACCAGGGCTGGCATTCTCTTGTTGGGATCTCACAAATTCATTCGGCTAAGGGAGTTCCCTTACGGTCCCATCAGCCTTTCCCACCAGGATTCGGCCCGCTCTCCCTACGAAAAGTCCATTCTCTATCGCGCCGGGAATATTGTTGATTTTCATTTCCAAACGGGCTGGGTCTTCAATCCCTTCGAACTTGCAATCGATGATATAGTTTCCGTTGTCTGTAAAAAAAGGTTCCCCATCCTGACCTGCCCGCAAGAAAGGACTGCAGCCCATGGACTTGAGTTCGTTGTAAACAGTTCTTTTTGCAAAGGGCAGCACCTCTACCGGAAGTAGAAAACTTTTACCCAATTGCTCCACCAGCTTGCTTTCCCCAACAAGCACGATCATCTCCCTAGATACCGAAGCAACAACTTTCTCCCTGAGTAAGGCACCCCCTCCACCTTTGATCAGGTTTTTTTCTTTGTCCACTTCATCCGCCCCGTCCAAGGTGAGATCAAGGACAGGGTTTTCATCCAGCGTGGTAAGAGGAACCCCAACAGCTCGAGCCCTTCGCTCAGTATCTTTGCTGGTAGGAACCCCAAAAAACGGAGACCTTCGTCTTGAACCCTCTGGGCTAGTTTTTCCAGGGCATAACGAAAAGTGCTCCCTGTCCCCAGTCCAATCACCATTCCATCCTCAACCAAGGATGCAGCCCGATACCCAACGACTTTCTTTTCTTCCATTCCAACTCTCCGCAACTACACCCGAACCCAAGATAAAAAGCTGATGAGCATTGTGGACCCTAGCTTCCCAGCATTCTAGCCTTCCCTGCGACCATCTGCCCGAACATCCATAAACGCATTGAAGACCAAGACTTAAAGCGCTTCCACCTCATGACAAAGGAAGAAAAAAGGAAAGCCGCCAAAAAAGCGATTGATTCGCAACAAGGAGAGCCATACTTTCTTCCGATCCAAATCAAAGAAAACGATGCGACCAGACCCTAACAACCTGAATACCTCAACGGCCGGGATCCTTGGTCCCACAACTCTCGAACATCAGGCTCCGGAGCTTTTTGTGGGGGGTGATGGGATCCTCCTTATTGGAGCTCCCAATGTCGGGAAAAGCTCACTATTCAACGCTCTTACCGGGACCTATGTCACCGTCTCCAACTATCCTGGAACGACTGTCGGCATTTCGATGGGCCGCATGAAGATTGATTATCCGGAAGGCAAAGAGTTCTTAAAGGTTGCCGATCCTCCGGGACTCTACAGTTTGTTGCCCTTGACCGAAGAGGAGCGTGTGGCCCGAAGAGCCATCTTCGCTTCGAATGCACATTGCTTGCTCCATGTTGTAGACGCAAAAAACCTTCCCCGCCAGCTTCCTATGACCCTCAGGCTGATGGAAGCTGGGTATCCTGTCATTCTCGTGTTGAATCTCTGGGATGAATTCAAAGAACTCGGTTACCAGCTCCAGGCCGAAAAGCTCTCCACCCAATTGGGCATCCCCGTGGTCTGCACCGTTGCCACAAAGGGAGAGGGAATTGAGGAACTAAAAAAATCCATCGCAAGAGTTTTTTCTCATGGAAAATTCACTCCCCAAAAAATGCCATGGCACAAGAGCCTTGAGGCTCTTTTCAAGGAGGTTGCAGAAACGATCCCCAAGGAGAAGCTTCCCGCTCACCTTAAAAGGAATATCGCTGCAATCCTGGTCCTCGAGGGAGATGACAGGCTGGCTCGTTTCCTCGACTTGGATCCTGAAAGGGTCAAGAGCTTTCGTGCTCGGGCGCGGCACCTGGCTGGCCAGGCCTTTTCCATCTTTGCACCCCTGTTTTACAAACATGTGGCGGACAACATCCTCAAAGGGCTCTTCCAGGAACCTGGAGGGCGAGAACCTCAATTTCGCGAGAAACTCTCCCAAGCTCTTTGCAATCCCTTGATTGGGTTCCCAGCTCTCCTCCTGGTCCTTTACTTCGGATTCTATGAGTTCGTCGGCCAGTTTGGAGCGGGAACAGTTGTAGGCTGGCTCGAGGTGGACCTCTTCGGTTCCCACATCAACCCCTTCCTCAATCAGCTGGCCAACCACATTCTGCCCTGGGAGTGGCTTCAAAAGCTCTTTGTGGGGGATTACGGCATCCTCACGCTTGGAATTACTTATGCCATAGCCATCGTTCTTCCAGTCGTTTTCTTTTTCTTTCTGGTTTTTTCCATGGTGGAGGATTCCGGGTACTTCCCCCGGCTTGCGATGTTGGTGGACAAAGGCTTCAAAAAAATCGGCCTGAATGGAAGAGCGGTCATTCCGATGGTTCTCGGCCTTGGTTGCGACACAATGGCGACAATGACAACCAGGACCCTGGAGACAAGAAAGGAACGATTCCTAGCAACCTTTCTACTGTCTCTGGCCATTCCCTGTTCTGCCCAACTAGGCATCATCATGGCACTCCTAGGGAGCCGAGGCTTCTCTGTTTGGTTGGGTTATTTGGGGGTCATCATCCTCATTCTCTTTATTGTGGGATGGGTTGGCGCAAAGATCCTTCCTGGTCAAGCAGCCAGCTTCTACATGGAACTTCCTCCTTTGAGGTTGCCTAAGATCTCCAATGTTTTTAGGAAAAGCTTTGCGCGGATGCGTTGGTACTTTGCAGAAGTTGTCCCTCTCTTCCTCATCGCCAGCGTCATCTTGTGGGGTTTGGATCTAAGCGGTGGCCTGACCGCCTTGGAAAAAGGGATGCGACCACTCATGGGCCTTCTCGGGCTCCCAGGAAATGCAGCAGAGTCCTTCTTGATCGGTTTCTTCCGGCGGGATTTTGGAGCAGCCGGGTTGTTTAAACTCGCCCAAGAAACTCCAGGTCAAGCAGGAATGACTACGCAGCAAATTTTTGTAGCGAGCGTCACCCTTACTCTCTTCGTCCCCTGCATAGCACAATTCATGATGATGATTAAGGAGCGGGGAATCAAATTCGCCCTAGCCAGCCTTGTTCTGGTTACCTTCATCGCCTTTTCTGCAGGCTACCTTCTCAATGGATTTTTGACCGCAGTACCTCTCCTATGAAGGAAGGAAAAAAAACGAACACTTGAATCCCCAGGAGAGTCAACCCTAAGAATGAACCGTATTTCTCTCAGGCCGTTCTTGACCCAAGCCTCAAAGGGTTCAAAAGTCTCCTTCTTCCATCAGGAGCAAAACGATTGAACGAGAAGGTAGGAATGGGGACAAATGGCCCAGAAGGAAGTCAAAACAACAAGAAGCATGCTGTTACAGGAGAAAGGCCTCCGGAGCTCCGCCCTTTGAGTGATCTGAAACCAGGTGAAAAAGGCAAGGTGAGGGATATCCCCAACGAAGAAATCCTTCGCAAAGTTCTCTCTCTCGGGATCTATCCTGGGGACAGCCTTTTGGTCCTCCGAAAGAAACCGATGATCGTCTTTAGGATCGGCGCTTCACAGTTCACATTCGACCATCGACTCGCATCCGGAATTTTTGTGGAATGAACAAAGAGACACCCCTTAGAAACTCCCCTAAAAAAAAGAAGGCATCCAAAGCTTCAACGATCCCCGTGAGACTCTTCCTCTACCTGGGAGTTGGGCTCATTGTCCTTTTTTATTTCCTACGAAATGAGCTGAATCAGGCTTCCTATTCCGGCCCACCTCTTGTGGACATCAGAGTTCATGTAATGGATGCAGCTCGCAATCCGATTGTAGGTGCAAAAGCAGAATTCATCCGCAAAAAGACCCCTTTCGCACCCCCCACCTTCGTCACAAAGACAAACAAAAAGGGAATGGCAATCCTTCCCAAGAAACTTGCCGACAGCGAATACTATGTAAGGGTCCAAAGACCGGATGGGACCCTCTCAATCACAAGTGTTTTGGACCGAGATCCAGATACCACAACTTTGGAAATCGCTGATCCCGAACCCATCCAAGGAACTGTTATTAATGATCAGGCCGGCCCTCTTGCGAACGTTCTGATCTCCGCTCACGTTGGGGGATATCGCACTCCTCCCCTCGCAACAACCCATAGTGATGCAAGCGGAAAGTGGAGGTTCGAAAATCTATCCTCCACATTGGATTTTTTCGATCTCAGCGCCCGCCTCAAAGGAAAGGCTGAAAACCGGATTACGTGGAACAGGGTAGAGGGGGGACAAGTCGACTTCATTCTGGAAAAAGGTCTGCCTCTCAAGGTTCAAGTGGTGCTCCCCAAATGGAAGGCTGCTGCCGGCATCCCAGTAGACGTTCTGGGGAACCCCCACCTGAATGGTAAAACCAATAAGGATGGTCTCTTTATCCTCAATGACCTCCCCCTGACTCAAAATTTCTTCTTCCGAGTCGAGCACCCGACTCTTACCTACCGGAGACAGGATGGAATCCAGCCGGGAAACACGGTAACCATTCAACTTGAGCCTCCGGCAACTCTTTCGGGAACCCTGGTCAATATGCGAGGTGAACCTGTGCAAGGAGTCACCCTCATGCATCCCCATGGTCCCAGAGCTTGGGTCCTTGCCAAGGCCGATGCAAAGGGTCGCTTCAAGATTGGGGATCTCCCCTCGGGAGACGTCGTCCTCAGGTTTAAATCTTCGGACGGCCTTGCGGGGAGCGTGGAAGTTAAGGATTTGAAAAAGGGAGAGCACCGCGAAAACGTGGTTCTTCGGCTCCTTCCAGGGTGAAACTCCGACCGAAGGCTCTCTATTTCACATAATTTTTCTTGGGTCGCGGTCCTGTTGGATTTACGTGAACATGAACGTCCTTAATGAATTCAAAGCGGTCACGCACCCGATCTTCCAGGTCATGTGCAATATCATGAGCGGCATGGAGAGAGAGACTCCCATCGAGAAAGATCTCAAAATCTACGACATAATAAGATCCGAGAGGATGCACCCGGATCTGGTCCACTTCACGGACATCCGGGTTTGCCTTCACAACTTTGCGAATCTCCTCCTTGAGATGTGGCGGAGCCTTGTCCATAAGGATGCCGACATTGGTTCGCACGGGTTCGATTGCCATCCAGGAGATGTAGAGACCAATCACAATTGCTGCGAGAGGGTCAAGGTAGGGCATATCAAATCGAGAAGCAAAAATCCCTGCGAACACAGTAATACCTACCAACACATCAGCACGATGATCACGAGCACTCGCCAGTAGGGAAGGGGAATTCAATTTCTTCCCGACCCTTGAGACATAACGATACAGAAACTCTTTAACAAGAATCGTAAACCCTGCGACATAGAGTGAAGAGGCGTCGGGAGGAGGACGGTGTTCTCCGAGAAACACAAGGAGGCCTTCCATGGAGATAAAGATCCCCGTTGCCAACAAGAGGACTCCCACGATCAATCCCGCGATACTTTCCGCATTGCCATGCCCATAATGATGATCCTCGTCAGGAGGTTTTCGGGCATAGCTG
>JALSSW010000106.1 GCA_026984035.1 Planctomycetota bacterium | reverse complement strand
AAAGCAGGCCCGTCCACCAGAATCTTCGTTTGGTTTAACAGCGGCCTTGCTACCACTTCCTTTTTGATGATTCTGATCTCCCATCCCTACTCAAGAACAAGGCTAGGAAGGATTTGTCACGAGAGTGACAGGAGATGCAAGTTCCTAGAAAAGTTTTAAAAAGATGGAGGCATGCGTCCTTGTTTGAAAGTCGGGAGAGTCCGCAGTTTTAGGATCAAAGGGCTTGGACCCAGGGACCTTTAGGAGAAGAAGGCTCGCCCTTTTCCTCGATAGGGCTTGAGCAAAACCCCTGGTAGAGGGTATGACATAGGTTCCCCTCCTTGGTTTTTCTTCCTTCGTGTTCGCTCTCTGAGAGGGACCGTTGGTGTATGGCCTCTTCATCTCGCCGGATTTCTCATGAAACATAATTGTTTTCCCACCCTTGTCTTTTCATCACCCAAATGCGCTCTGACAAAAGCTCTCAATTTTTGGATTTTGGGCTTTTTTCCTGTGTTGCTTTTGGGGCTTCTTCCGTCGCTCCTCTTGGGTCAGGCTCCGAAGATGGTGGGCGACTTCAATCGGGTTGTCCCTCCTTCTCCCTCCTCGGACCCGGGAGGGTTTGCTGTGGTGGGATCTCGTCTTTTTTTTCGGGCAGGGACCGAGAGGACTGGGGCGGAGCTATACGGGATGAAGCTCGGCACGCAGACTGTGACCCTTATCAAGGACCTTTACCCGGGGATGGGCTCTTCGAAACCTGCTTCATTGACGGTTCTGGGGAATCGCATGGTTTTCGCCGCGACGGACAAGAGTCAGGGGCGGGAGCTTTGGGTCAGTGACGGGACTTTGGCTGGAACGAAGCTCCTGGTGGACATTCGCAAGGGGAGTCAAGGGTCGTACCCCCACTCTTTCCAAGTCCTCGGAAACAAAGTCTTTTTTTTGGCTGATGACGGTGTCCATGGCGAAGAGCTTTGGGTGAGTGACGGAAGCTCGACCGGGACCAAGTTGGTTAAGGATATCCGAACGGGAAGTGCCGGAGCCCAGCTGGGGGAATTGACTCCTTTGGGGAGTCAGCTGTTTTTTCGTGCCGATGATGGGGCCAGGGGATCAGAACTTTGGAAGACCGATGGAAGCCTTTCGGGGACCCAGCTGGTAGGAGACCTTCTTCCCGGGAGCCTTGGGTCGAAGCCTCATTCGATGCTCCCTTTTGGCGGAAAGCTTTTTTTCGCTGCCGATGGGGGGGCCGTCGCGGGGGTCGAGCTTTGGGTGAGTGATGGGACAGCTGGGGGGACGCAGCTCCTTCGGGATATTCGCTCAGGCCCCCTGGGGTCTCAACCTAGAGGTTTGATTGCCCTGGGAAGCCAATTCCTGTTTCAGGCATCCACTGTGGATAGCGGAGCGGAATTGTGGGTCTCCGATGGGACGACGCAGGGGACGAAGCTCCTCCTGGATCTCTTTCCAGGGACAGGCAGTTCTCTTCCTGTCCTTGGAACCAAGGTGGGGAGCAAGATTTTCTTTACGGCGCGGGACCCCAAACATGGGCGGGAGCTTTGGGTCAGTGATGGAAGCCGAAAAGGGACTTCCTTGGTGGCGGATCTCAACCCAGGTCTGGCGAGTTCGAATCCCCGGGATTTGGTAGCTTTGGGTTCCTTCCAACTCCTGTTCACCGCAGATGATGGAAAACTCGGGCGCGAGCTTTACTCCAGTGATGGCAGTTCTGTGGGAACGATTTTGTTGAAGGACCTCTTTCCCGGGAAACAGAGTTCAAGTCCCTCGGAGCTGACCGAGGCAGCGGGAAAGGTTTATTTTTCTGCGGATGATTCCGTCCATGGGGCAGAACCCTGGGTAAGCGATGGGACACCGGGAGGAACCAAGTTACTCAAGGATGTGGCGGCTCTGGCTCCAGGTGCGAGCTTTGGTTCCACTCCCACTGGTTTGATCGATCGTTTTGGGCACATGTTTTTCGCCCTGGACGACGGAAAGACGGGGCGGGAGCCCTGGTTCAGCCGGGGGACCCTGGCAAGCAGCGTGCAACTCCTTGATATCGAAGCTGGAAAGGCCGGGTCGGATCCTCGGGACTTCACCCTTGTGGGGAACACCGTGTTTTTTACGGCCGAGGACAAAGCTGCAGGGAGGGAGCTCTGGAAGAGTGATGGGACCAAGGCAGGAACCCTTAGGGTCTTGGATCTTGTGGCTGGGGTGGGCGGGTCGGATCCCCGGGATCTACGCTCCCTTGGAGGAAAGCTCTATTTCACGGCGATGGATAAAACGGCAGGCCGGGAGCTTTGGGTCAGCGACGGGAGTGCCGCGGGAACGAAGCGCGTCTTGGATATACGCCCAGGGGCCCTTGGTTCGAATCCAACGGGGCTTGTGGTTTGGAGGGGGAAGCTTTGGTTTGCGGCTAACGATGGGAAGTTGGGACGGGAACTTTGGTTCAGCGATGGAAGCAGCGCGGGGACGAAGCTCTTCAAGGATTTGGAAAAGGGAAGCAAGAGTTCGAATCCGGGTCAGTTGACGGTTGTGGGGCCAAAGCTCTTCTTTCGAGCGGGAGTTGTTCTTACGGGGGATGAGCTTTGGGTGAGCGACGGGACAGGGGCGGGTACTTCCCTTGTGCTGGACCTGCAAGCCGGGCCTGTGGGTTCCCATCCCAGTCATTTTTTTGCCTTTGGGAATCAGCTCTATTTCCGGGCGAATGATGGGCGTTTGGGAGAGGAGCTTTGGAGCAGTGATGGGACTGCGACGGGAACCAAGCTTGTCAAGGATGTGGTGCCCGGATCCAAGGGGTCTTTGCCTGTTCCCATGGGATCCATTGGAAAAACCTTTCTCTTTTCCGCAAAGACCTCAGCTCTTGGTCGTGAACTCTGGAGCAGCGATGGGAGCGCGGCAGGCACGAAACTTTTGAAAGAGATTGCTGCTGGGGGGACATCTGGACTTTTGGCCACAACGACCGGGTTCAAGATGGGATCGCGCTTCCTCTTTTTTGCAGCGGATGATGGACAAAGGGGCTTGGAGTTGTGGCGGAGCAATGGGACGACCGCAGGGACGGTCCGGGTTGCAGACCTGAACCCTGGAAGAAAAGGCAGTGGGCCGGGAGCTTTTCTCCAGAGCCAAGGCCTCTTGTTCTTTGTCGCCGATGATGGCATTCATGGCTCTGAGCTTTGGAGCTTGGATACGGGGGCGAATGGACAATGGTTCGGCCCAGGATGTTCCACGGTTCCGACGCGCATCCCCACTTTGCAAGCGAGCGATATGGTTCTTGGAGGGCTGTCCCGATTCGAAGGGCATTTCATCAAGCCGAGTTCCATCGGGATTCAGTTGCTTGGCGTCCAGGTGGACGGCTTGGGGCTGCCTCTACCAATCATGGGAAAGGGCTGCGTAAGCTACCTCCGCCTCCGGCTCTTCTGGATGCCTTTGACCACAGTTGTTGTCGGAACGAGCGGGAGCTGGAGCGGGAATTTCCCGGTCCCCAATGATCCCAAGCTGAAGGGCTTTCGGGTGGCCTTCCAGAGTTACTACACCATCTACCCCAACTTCGCTTTCGAACTGTCCAATGGCTGGCTTGGCACTTTGGGAAAATGAATAGAAAAGGCTGCGCAGAGGGGATGTTTTTTTTAGGAAGAGATCAAGGCCGGACCGGATGGAGGGGGTGAAGCCCCCTCGGCGTTTTTTTTTTGCTTTTTTTTGAACCGGCCCGAGAGGCTCGCGTTTGGCTGGACCTTTCCAGCCCCCTGGTTTCTCTCTCCAATGAGTCATCAATGCAAAAAATCTTCCTCCCCGTTTTCTTTCTTGTGCTTGGTTCTGTCTGGGGGCAAGGCCCCGGAAAGGATCCTGTGAAGGAATCTGCGAAGAACCAGAAAAAACAAAGACCATTGATCATTACGGCGACCCGCTCAGGAAAGAAGGCAATCGATCTCCCCCAAGCGAGCAGCAGCCTGGACCGGGATACCATCCTCTTCGGACTCCAAGCCCGAAGTCTCCCCGAGGCACTCCGGGAGCTTCCAGGGATCTCCGTCCAAAAAACTGGGCCGGCTCAAGGATCGCCTAAAATCCGTGGACAAAATGGGTTTCGGACCCTGTTCCTGATCGATGGTATTCGGCTGAACAATTCGATTTGGCGCTCGGGAAACGTGGAGTACTGGAACACGGTGGATATGTATTCCCTCCGGCGCTTGGAGATTGTGCGTGGCCCTTCCTCTGTTCTCTGGGGTTCGGATGGGGTGTTCGGAACGGGGCAGGGTTTTTCGATCGGTCCAGGAGATCCGAGTAGCTGGAAAGAAGGCTTTCAAACACAACAACACCTACTTTTTCGTCATGCGAGCGCGGAAGAATCCTTTGTGGAACGCTTCGAGACCCGAGGGAATCAGGGGACAGGATTCGGCTGGCACGCGGGAATCACCTATAAGGATTATGGGACCTGGACAGCAGGACAGGGTGTGGGGAGTTTGCCTTACACGGGTTATCAAGAGGCGGACGGGGATTTTAAACTCGTGCTACCTTTGGAGGGAAAGGACCGCTTGATCCTTGCGGGTCAGCATGTGGACCAAAAGAAAGGTCCCAGGACGCATTCGACGGTTTTTGCTAAGTCCTGGCGGGGGACGACCGCCGGCTCGGATTTTTCCCGGGACATCGATCAAAAGCGTGACTTAGTGTATCTCGGCTGGCGAAGAGGCGGAGTTTATGACGATGCTGACACATCCTTGACCCTCAGTTACCAACGCTTTGAAGAGGAGGAAAACCGGGTGCGTTCCAACAGCCGCCGTCGGATCCAGAATGCGACGGTGGATCAACTTGGATTTTTGGGGCGGCATCGGATGGAAGTTGCAGGCGGGACCCTGACCTTGGGCTTTGAGGCATACCATGAGGGAGTGGACAGTTCCTTTCGGGAGTTGAACCCGGACCAGAGTTTGCGCTCGACCCGCCCTAGGGGAGCTGTGGCGGATGAAGCGGTCTATGATCAAGTGGCCTTCTTCGGTCTTTTTGAACGACCTTTGGGGGAGGAGGTCACGGGCAGTCTGGGGCTTCGTTATCAATATGTTGAAGCCGACGCTGACGTGGTGGATATCCCCGGCGTCAGCGGCGGGCCCTTTGCCCCTGTCCATCGCTCTTGGAACCAGGTTGTGGGACAGGCTTCTGTGGTCTGGAAACCCGAAGAGCGGTTCCGCGTCTTCGGGAACCTTGCCCAGAGTTTTCGGGCACCGAATCTCTCGGACCTGACTCGCTTTGACGTGGCTCTGAGTGGAGACCAGGAAATCCCTTCCACGGATGTGGATCCTGAAAAGTTTTTGACCTTGGAAGGGGGCTTTCGTTTCGATGACGGTTTGCGGCGTTTTTCATTCACCGCTTTCCATACATGGGCGAAGGATCTGATTCAGCGAAAACCCACGGGGAACATTGTGGGCGGCCTGACGGAGGTCACAAAGACGAACGCGAGCGACGGGTACTTTGTGGGGTTCGAGGCCGAGGGAGCAAGCAACCTGGATTTCATGGGCCTGGATTCCTTTGAATTCTATTCTTACGTCGATTTCGTAAGTTCCTTAGTGGACGCTACGGATCCTTCGGATCCTCGAAGAGTCCGCCCCAAAGGTTTGCCGCCAATCAAAGGACAGTTTGGATTGCGGTTTTTGGATCTCGTGCATCAGCGGCTGAGTGCAGAAATTTTCTTTCCGTGGTCGGCAGGTTTGAGCGCCTCCGAATACAATGCTGCCGAGAAGCGGAATACCCAAAGGATCCCCCCAGATGGATTGCCTGCTTATTTGTTAATGGGTATTCGAGGGAGCTATAAGATCAGCGAGAAGGTGCGGGCGTCTCTTTCGATTGAAAATATCGAGAATCGGGATTATCGCATTTTGGATTCCGGGCTGAATGAAGCCGGGACCAATGTCATCTTCACAATCGAAGCAAGGTTTTAAGGAGGGTTCTTACCCCGAAGCTTTTTCCCAAGCTTTTTCCGAAAAGGGGGAATGAGCATCGGGGTCCTTAAACCGTTGTTCCAAGGGTCTCGAAGGGCCGAGGTTCTACAAAGGATCTACAGACCAATGGGATGCCAGGTTGTTTTGATCTCCAGGAAGGGAGAAATCCAGTCTAAACCCTGGCAAGCCGGGGAGCGCCATAATGCTGGTGTCCCCAGGGGAACTGTCTTTCCTCGCTTCACGTGGTCCGCAGCTTCGTATTCCACAAGTTTGATTTCACGAGGGTCATCGCTCACCAAGAAGTTGGCCTGAAAGCCTCGATGCATAACAAAATGCGTCAGAAGTTCATCCCTGGTTCCTGTAAGGAAGTTGCAAACGCCTCCAGGCACATCTGAGGTCGCAAGGATCTCCGCAAAGGTGATGGCAATGGGTCCTGCCTCATAAGGGACGAGAAACACCCCGCAGTTTCCACCGACGATCACGGGGGCAAGAGTGGATACAAGGGACAGAAGGGCGGGTTTCTCCCCAGGATAGACCGCTACGACTCCCATGGCCTCCGGAGAACTGAAATCGAAATAGGGGCCTGAGACAGGATTGACCGTTCCCAATACTTGACCCAGTTTGTCAGCCCATCCCGCATACCAGAGCAAACGATTGCAGGAGACCTCGACCTCGAGGCGGGCCTGTCTCCGGTCCGAGAGACCGAAGCTCACAAGGAGATCCTCGAACTCCCGCCCTCGGGAATCCAACATCTCCGCCATTCGGTAAAGGATTTGCCCGCGAAGCATGGGTTTCGCCTTGGACCAAGGGCCAAAGGCTTTTTGCGCTGCTTCAACGGCACCCCTCAGATCCTTTCGGCTGGCCCTGGCGATCTGGGCCAGGATCCTGGGGGAGCGGTTGGTTGAGCGTGTAGGGCGCTCGATTTTGAGGCTGCGACCCGACTCGCTCCGGGGAAATCCCCCACCGAGGTAAAGCTTGTAGGTCTTGTGAACGTGATCGCTGCTCATTGTTTGCTCCTGCTCATGGCTTACTCTTGCTCCTTATTGGGGAGATCTCCTACATGAAAACCCGGTCAACGGCGCGCAAGATAGGGGAGAAGACCATGAAGGCCGCCTTCGCGCCCGAATCCGCTCTCCTTGTAACCTCCGAAGGGCGAAGCGGGATCGAACTGATTGAAGGTGTTGGCCCAGACCACTCCCGCACGTAATTGCTTGGAAAGGGCGAAAATCTTGCTTCCCTTGTCGGTCCAGACTCCTGCGCTCAGGCCGTAGTTGCTGTTGTTGGCGAGGGCGATGGCTTCCTGGGGGGTCCGAAAGGTCTGGATGGTCAGCACCGGGCCAAAGATTTCTTCGCGGGCGATTTTCATCGAAGGAGTGACCTTGGAAAAGAGGCAGGGAGGGCACCAAAACCCTTTTTTGGGGGCCTCGAAAAAAGCTTGCCAGAGGACGGCGCCTTCATCTTGGCCGGATTCCAGATAGGAGCGAACCCGGGTCATCTGTTCCTTGGAATGGATGGCTCCGAGATCGGTATTCTTGTCCAGTGGAGCTCCAATGCGCAAGGTGGACAGGCGTCTCTTCAAAAGTTCAAGGAGGGTGTTCTCAATGCTTTCTTCCACGAGGAGCCGCGAGCCCGCGCAGCAGACTTGTCCTTGGTTAAAGAAGATCCCCCGGACGATACCTTCCACGGCTTGGTCGAGCGCAGCGTCTTCAAAAACAAGGTGGGCCCCTTTGCCTCCCAGCTCGAGGGTCAGGCGCTTGCCCGTGCCTGCGATTTTGGCCTGAATGGCCTTGCCTACCTCGGTGCTCCCTGTGAAGGCAATCTTGTCGACCCCTTCATGGGCCACGAGGGCAGCCCCTGTTTCTCCCGCACCCGTCAGAATGTTGACGACTCCCGGGGGGACTCCTGCCTCTTCGAGCACTTCGACCAAAAGCAGGCAGGTTAAGGGGCTTGTCTCTGCCGGTTTCAACACGACTGTATTGCCGCAAGCAAGGGCGGGTGCAAGCTTCCAGGCAGCCATCAACAAGGGGAAGTTCCAGGGGATAATCTGTCCGCAGACCCCTACAGGTGCTGGCTTGTGCCCAGGCTCCCGCAGGGCGTATTCGAGCTTGTCCGTCCAGCCCGCGTAGTAAAAGAAATGTGCAGCCGCCAGCGGAATATCGATGTCGCGACTCTCGCGGATGGGTTTCCCATTGTCCAGGGTTTCGAGGATGGCAAACTCTCGAGCCCGTTCCTGTAGGATACGTGCGATCGCAAAAAGTACCCGTGCTCGCGCAGCTCCTTTCATTCCGGCCCAAGCGGGGAGGGCTCGCCGGGCGGCACGAACGGCCTTGTCGATGTCTCTGGGGCCTGCTTTTGCGACTTCGGCGAGAGTCTCCTCCGTGGAGGGATCATAGGTGGGAAAATACTGCCGTGTCGATGGGGCGACCCACTCTCCCCCGATGTAGAGGCGATAACGATCCTTGATTTGGACCATCGATCGATCCTCCAGGCTTGGGGCATAATCAAAGGTTTTTGGCGCGTCGGAGAGGGGATGTGGTGGGCGCATTGTTGGTTCTCGTTTTGCGTGGTGCTTGTGTTCAATCGAGACAGACATCGTCAGGCCCCATGTAACGGCCTGTTTTTTGTTTTTTCCATTGTCGAATTAAATCATTCAATAGGGAGCTGGCTCCAAAACGGAAAAGTTTGTTGGTGAGCCTGGATGGCCCTAAGGTTTCTAAGACCAAGGCAAGATAGTGTAAGGCTTCTTTGGAGGTGCGGATGCCTCCGGCAACCTTCACCCCCACGGCCCTGCCCGAGTGGGCCTCAAAATCCCGGACGACATGCAACATGCAAAGAGCGGTCGCTGGGGTTGCATTGATCTTTACTTTTCCTGTGCTGGTTTTGATGAAGTCAGCCCCCGCTTCGCAGGCAAGCCAACCTGCTTTTGCGATTCGATCGAAGGTTCCCAATTCCCCGGTTTCCAGGATGACCTTGAGTTTCGCCTTTCCCGCTGCTTCCTTAAAAGCTTGGACCTCTTCAAAAACCTGTTCCAGCTGTCCCGAGAGAAAAGCCCCCCGAGAGATGACAACATCGATTTCATCTGCCCCTTGCTCGGCCGCCATCCGAGTATCAGCAAGGCGGAGAGAGAGGGGGACCTGTCCAGCGGGGAAGCCGGAGGCCACAGAGGCGACCTCAACCGGGCTCCCTTCCAGGACTTTTACTGCGGTTTCGACCAGGTTGGGATACACGCAAACCGCAGCCACCTGGGGGATGTCCGGGTTGGGATCGGGACGAAGAGCTTTTTTGCAGAGACGTTCCACGCGGCCGGAGGTGTCTGCTCCTTCTAGAGTGGTGAGATCAGTCATTGAGATTGCTCGTTCAATGGCTTCAAGCTTCACCCCCTTTTTCCAGGATCGCTTCTTGAGTTCCGCAGCCCTTCCTTCCAAACCTACGGCATCGACCAGAAGGCATGGCGGCAAACCCGTATCGTTTTCTCTCGGTTGGAGCAGGATGGAGGATTTCCGTTTCATGACGGGATCATATCGTTCCAACTGAGGATTGGGAGTATCGGATTGATGGAGGAAAGGAAGTGTTTTCGTTCTAAAAAGCTGGAGGTTTAGTCGAGCTTTGGGGATATCCGATGAATGAGTATTCCTATTTGTCGGTTTCAGTCGCATTTAAAAGCAGGTGCGAAGTAGTTTCCATTTTTTTTAAGGTGTTCCATGAAGTTTACCCTCGTGTTTTCGCTCTCTTTATTTTCAATCCTTGGTCTAACGGTGGCTGTGCCCGGACAGGCCCCTGGAGTGAATGATTCCCAAATCACGCTTGGAGAATCCTGTGCCCTCAAAGGCCCCGCCCGAGGATTGGGGACCGGTATGAATCTCGGAATTCAGGTTTACTTTGATGGGGTGAACGCAAGGGGAGGGATCCACGGGCGCAGCTTGAAGCTCATTAAATACAACGATGGATACGAGCCTAAGAAAGCGCGAATGACCACGAAACTTCTGGTGGAACGAAAAAAGGTTTTCGCACTCATTGGTGAAGTTGGGACTCCGACTTCGAAGGCCGTCTTCCCATATGTTCAAAAAAGAGGAGTTCCTTTCATTGCTCCTTTCACTGGAGCTGAGTTCCTTCGGACTCCCTATAAGCATTTGGTGGTCAATGTTCGAGGAAGTTATTTCCAAGAAATGGAAGCTTTGGCCACATATCTCGTGGATCAAAAAGGCCTGAAAAAAATTGCCTGCTTTTACCAGAATGATGGCTATGGCAAAGCGGGTCTTGCGGGGATTCGGATTGCTTTGAAAAAGCGTGGGATGAGTCTTTGTGGGGAAGGAACCTATAAACGAAATACGATTGCCATCAATCGTGGCTTGAAGGATATTGCCTCGACGGGTGCTCAGGCAGTGGTGATGGTGGGGGCCTACAAACCCTGCGCTCAGTTTATCAAGCAGGCAAAAGGGACTGATGAACTTAAAGGGGCCGTCTTCTGCAATATTTCGTTTGTAGGGACCAAAAACCTTCTCAAGGAACTGGGTTCCGCGAGTGAGGGTTGCATTGTTTCCCAGGTCGTCCCTTTTCCTTGGGACACAAAAATCCCCTTGGTTGCTGAATACCAGAAAGCGATGAAAGCGGCAGGAAAAGCGGACGCGATTGGGTTTATTACTCTTGAGGGCTATATGGCCGGGAAACTAGTTGCGATGAACCTGGAAAAAATGGGGAAGGAGGTTACTCGAGAGGGCTTTTTGAAGAATATCGCAAAGGTCGGGACTTTCGATCTTGGAGGCCCCATCCTGAGATACAGCTCCAAAGACAACCAAGGAATGGATCAAGTCTTTCTGACTCGTTTCGAAGGTGGGGAGATTAAGTTGGTGCAGACCCAGGTAGCGGCGCCCGGAAAGTAACCGGTCTGTTCCAGGGTTGTGGACGGATGGAATCCATCCTTTTCGTTCACTCAACGTTTGAAAGGTGTAACCATGCTTTCCTTTAAATCCATACAAACAAAAATCCTTTTTTGGAGCTGTCTTTGCCTGCTCTTTACTGTGGGCATTTTGGTAGCCTACAATGTAAACAGGAGTCGCAATTTGGCTCTTGTCCAGGCTGAGAGAAGAATCCAAGAAACGGGAGAAGGTGTGGTCACTTCTCTAGAAAGCACCATGCTTCGGACTTGGACGGTTCTAAAGGATCTTGAGACCCTCTTCGAAACCGTTGCAGAAAACGACGACCTTGAGATCAGTCGTGATGCCGTTCGAGAGATCTTGAAGCAATCCTTAAGCAAAACCCAGGGACTGGCCGCGCTCTCAACGGTTTGGGTCAAAGATGCCTTTGATGAGCTGGATGAAGCCTTTGGTGGGTCCCCGGGCCATGATGCATCTGGGCGTTTAGCCTTCTATTGGTACAAGGATTGGAAGGGGAAGTTAAAGCTGACAGCTCACCCAAAATACAGGGCGCGGGGAGATAACGGGTTTTTTTCCAAAACGATCAAAACGGGAAAGCCTTGGGTGGGAAAACCCAGAAACCAAACTCTGGTCAAGGGGGGAAGAGAGATTCTCCGTCTCGCGCTTCCCATCCGAAAAGGAAAGACTGTAGTCGGTGTTGTCTCTGCAGATTTGGAGTCCTCAGTACTCGCTTCCATTGTGAGAAGAATCTCTTTGGCGGAAGGGAGCTATGCCATCTTGAGGGCGAATGACCAGAAAAGAACCCGCGTTGCGAGTTTTGGGGCTCCCATAGAAGAGGATCCTCTCCATACAATGGGAGAAGCCCATTTGGGGAAAAAGGCCCTTTTGAGCCACATGGAGGTTCCTTTGGGTGTCAAAACGAGTCCATGGTCCTTGGAACTTCAGATACCCCGAAAGGCCATTGAGAGAGAAGCTTGGGCCTCAGCTTGGGGAGGATTGCTTATCGGGTTCCTGTGCTTTGCTGGAGCTTTTCTTCTTCTCTTCATATCCACTCGAAAGGTCGTGAGACCGATCAAAGATTCCGTCTCCCTTCTCCGAGAAATTGCCCATGGAGAGGGGGATCTGACGAAGCGGCTCGACATTGAGTCCCAGGATGAAGTAGGAGAAATGGGGAAACTCTTCAACCATTTCATGGAGACGGTTCACAAAGTCGTCAAGCAGGTAAAGGATGTGACGGTTGGCGTTTCCCAGGGTGCAAACCAAATCCTGGATTCGGGGAATGACCTCAGCGTCAATGCATCAGATCAGGCTTCGAGCTTGATGGAGATCTCCTCTTCCATTGAGGAGATCAATGCGATGCTGCAACAAGGTGCCAAAAAAACAAAGGATGCCAATCAGCTTGCCAACGAGACTTCAGGTGCTGCCAAATCGGGTGCGGATTGCATGGGACAGATGCGCGGAGCGATGGAAGAAATCCGAGCCTCGAGCCAGGAGGTCTCGGAGATCATCAAGGTTATCGATGATATTGCCTTCCAAACGAATCTTTTGGCTTTGAACGCGGCCGTTGAAGCTGCTCGGGCCGGGGAAGCGGGGAAGGGTTTTGCCGTG
>JALSSW010000105.1 GCA_026984035.1 Planctomycetota bacterium | reverse complement strand
GGATCCCCTAAAAAGGCCTCCGGCAAGAACACAGACGCTCCGCGCCAAAAATTGGCTGTAGAATTTCAAAAAATTCTGACAGGAAAACATGGATGTCCCTGTCTGCTGCCTGTCTGCTGGCTGCCTGTGGCGGGTGAGCCTAGTTAGTAACCGAGGCGGAAATCCATGGCGTTAGAAAGGGAAAACCTTCCTAGATTTGGGTTGAAGGTTGCGGCTTGAATGGACAGTCGAAATCCATTCAGTTGAAAAGGCTTCGGAAGAGGGATGGAAGTTGCAAAAAAGCCGCGAGATACAAGAATGGGGAGGGGAAAAAGAGGTTGCAATGGGTTCATCAAAAATCGGCAACCAGAGCCTGCAAAGACTTCAAACCCAGGATTCAAAGGAAAGCCCATAAAGAGCAATCCAAAACCTCCCGTTCCCTTTCCCCCTAGAAGTAGGGGGCGACCAAAAACTGGATCCAACCCTTGCAATGAAACCCCATCACAGCCTATGCCTCGTGGAAGGCTTAATGCTCCCGGATCCCATAAGAAAAGTTCCCGCCCAATAAAAGGATCATTGGCCGCCAACAATAGACCCCTTGGTAAAGCACCAATGATTCGAGTTTCTTTCAACGGGGAAGAAAGGGGGATTGGATGAGTGCCTACGACTGATCCATCTGTCCGAAACAGACGCGGAAAACCATTTTTGTCTAAAGCTTCAAAATAAGCAAACCGAGTCCCAAGTTGTGGAAAGGGATTCCCAAACACCTGCCCCTTACTTCCTTCCAAAACCGTGAATTGCCCCACTTTTTGGACATTGCCTGTTCCACGGGAGAGCAAGAACAGAGCCACCGTTCCTTGTCCGAGCTTGGTCTCTTTTTTAAACCCAAAAAGCTTCCCTCGTTCTACCGAGGGAAGATGGGAAAGAAACTGAAAGGGAAGCAAAGGAACACTGACTTGAGGAACTACCTTTGTTCCAAGTGGCGTCCCATCACTTTGAAACAAACGATACTTTCCCGTAGTTTTTCTCCCCAAAAAGTAGAGTGTTTTTTCAAACACAAAGCCCCCATTGAGAACTCCATCTCCCCTCCCTGGTAGCAGATCAATGAGAAGCCCCGCGTCCCCCTTTTTCCCCCTGCTTTTCCAGAGTTCCAAACCATTTACCAGATTCTGAGCATAAAAAAGAATGCTTTCTCCAAGAATGTGGGCGCCAAGAATTTTCTTTAATCCAACCGTCCTCTTGGGATTCAACAACGAAATCGTCCCATTGGCAGTCCCATCCCCCAAAAACAATCCCGGGACACCCTTTGTTTTCTCCGCTTGAAATAAAAGTCTTCCCCCAATCGCAGCCAAAGGTTGAGGATTTGAACTTGCTGGCCCCACCTGGAGATCCCGGACCAATCCAGTTTTTGCCGGAGTTCCATCCGTTACCCACAACTCTCTCCCCGTTGCTAATGTTTCAGCATTAAAAAAAACTTTATTCCCCACACGGAAAAACCTGCGGGGATCTCCACTTCCCGAACCAGGCTGTAAATCTAAAAGGAGACCCGTCCCATTGGGCGTGCCATTCGAAGCAAACAGCTCCCTTCCAACCCCAATCCTCGTCGCCGCAAAGAGGAATTTCCCTCCAAGAGATATTCCTTGACCCGGATTGGACCCCCATTTGCCCGGCTCCAAATCCCCTAAAACCATTGTTCCCATTGGGGTTCCATCCGTCCCCCATAGTTCTATTCCTCGTTGGGGATCCTCCGCTCGAAAAAAGAAGATCCCCTCCACGGCTCTTGCCATCAAGGAAAACGGATTCCCATCTCCAGTTCCTTGAATGGGGGGGTTAGGCCTAGCTAAAAGCTGCGTCCCCCCCGAAGTTCCATTGGTCCACCATGGATCTTCCCCAAAACCCTTTGTTGAAGAGGCAAAAAAGATTCTTCCCATTGCTGCAGCAAACCTCCTTGGATGGGATCCCCTTCCCCCTTTTTCTAAATCAACAAGGCGTCGGGTCCCAGCCCGGGTACCATCACTGATCCAAGGCTCATCCCCCCCCCGCAAATCTTGGTTTGCAAAAACAAATTGATTCCCTAGGACAGCCACATCACGAGCAGAAGAAGAAAAAGGGAGATCACATAAGCGCCGAGCCCCCAACAAGCTCCCATCACTCAAATACAACCCCTGGACACCCCCATTCGGTTGCGCGGCAAAGAGGAGCCCTCCAAAAAGGGGTGTCCCAAGGCTTACCAGGCTCCCCTTGGTCCCAGGGCTAAGATCTAAAACCCTTGAACCTTTAAGGGTTCCATCGCTCACCCACAGCTCTTTGCCATACTTTGGAGTCGTCATGATCCAAAAAAGATGGAAACCATCGCTAACCACAGGCATTGGCTGACTCCCAAGATGAACACCAACTGGTAAGCTTCCTCGCCTTGTACTCGCTTTCGTCCCTTTGCTCAGGTAAAGCGAGAAAGGTCGGATGTTGTGCTCCTCCAAACCAATCCTTAGCTCGAGTCCAATCGGAAACAAAGCCGGAACCGAAGCGGGACTCTGAGCCTTTGGGAAATCAACGACAAGCCCGGTCCCGCTTGTACTCCCATCGCTCCGGAAGAGGCCAAAACGCGTCCCTTTTGCATCTTTGAAAAGAGATAAGAAAAATAGAGATCCCTTCCATTCGATCAAATCGAAGATCCGAATCAGGCTTAAACCTAACTTGGAATTCCCTGTATAGACCGACCTAGTTCCTTTCGTTGTCCCATCAGTTCGAAACAGGACCGGTCGATTTTGAACCACATCCCAAGTAAAAAAGTAAAAAAAACGCCCCAAACCAACCATCCTTGAAGGAAAACCTGGGAAACTACCTCGAACCATCTTTGTCCCAACGGGGGATCCATCACTAACCCAAAGTTCTTGAGAGACCTTTCCTCCCCCAGGCCTGGTACGGAAAAAAAAGAGTTTTCCCCCGCGGACACCATAAAGCTGCAAATCTGAATCTTTTGGTCCAGGATTCAAATCAGCCAAAACCCTTGTCCCAGCAGCACTACCCGAGCTCACAAAAAGCTCCCTTCCTACTCCTTTTCCCTGTGCAACAAACAAAACTCGCCCACCAATCCCAAAAAAAGAATGGGGAAAAGAACCTTTTCCTTCTTTGGGGTACGAATTCAGATCTTTAAGAAGAATGGGAGCTTGCCCTTCAAGAATGGAGAAACCAAAAAGAAAGGTTAGAAACGAGATCACAAGAATAGGCTTCATTGGGGGAGGTATCCTTCGAACAACAAGAGAACATGGATGGACCGTAGAAGTGTAAAGGAATTTGGCCTAATAAGGAAATTGCAAAACATTGAAGGCCTCCCCTTTGCAATTCTTACATGTTCCCCAAACAGTTAATCTTGATCCTTCTATGGATGGTTTGTGGAATCCTTTTGTGTTTTACAGGCCGAGGGGTCCATTCAGCTTGACATGATCTTCAGTCATCTATCCGGGTTAGAAAGTTTTTTCCCGCAATAACGCTGTTTAAAACCGCCTTCCCCGAGGCCTTCTTCAAAGGCAAGAACTGAAAGAGAATCTTGAAAAGATTCCCGTAATTCTCCAGGAAGAAGGAGGTAATCTTTGCTCTTGGGGCCTCCTAATCTCTCCTGTCCCTGCATAAATGTTTCATACAGAAGAAGGCCATCATTGATGAGAAAGGTTGGAAGAAGGGAGAGAAGCGGGCGATGTAAGTAATTCACAACTACGATTGCTGAAAAGGGACCCTGATTTTTCAGAAAGCGCTTCGTTGCTCCCAAATTTTCCTCCAAATCAAAAACCTGAAACTCAATCTTTGAAGAGTTACTCTTCAAAGATTGGGTGTCCCATTCGGACGGGGAAGAACGATCAAGGGCAAGGACAGTGTGGCCCTTTTCCTGGAGAAATAGGGAATGGCGCCCTTCCCCACAAGCAAGATCCAGAACGGTCCCGCAGCATGGAATCTCACTCTCCCATTTCTGTATCCAACTCGAAGGCTCCCGAATCATTTTCCGATATCTTCCTTTCGACGAATACTGTATTTCAAAAATCTGCAATCCAAGGGACCATTGCGGACAGGAATCCGACGTTCAGTACGGAGCCTGAGTCCCCGGGTCAGTTCTTTGTTTCCACAGAGGATCCAAGCAACTCCCCCTCCGCACTCCCTTCTCAAAAAATCTCCGAGATCCTTCCACGTGGCCTCAAGATCGGAAGTATCTGTTCCGATCCGGTGGCCATAGGGAGGGTTCGTAATTACCAACTTGGCCTTTTTCTCAGGATGAAAAGCTTTCAGATCTGATTGGCTGAGAGAGACCAATCCTCGTAACCCCGCAATGGCCAAGGACTTTTTTGCGATTTCAAGAGCTCCCCCATGGCGATCCGCCCCCAGGAGCAATGGCAAAGAATGGGTGTCCCTCTTTCGGTCGAGGGCTTCTTGGCGGAGGCTGGCCCAATGGATGGGGTCAAAGTCATGGAAGCGTTCGAAGGCAAAGTTTTGTCCCAGCCCAGGGGCAAGATCCAAAGCCAATTGAGCAGCCTCAATCAGGAAGGTTCCTGACCCGCACATGGGATCCACCAGGGTAGATTTTCGATCCCAAGCACTAAGAATGAGGAGGCCGGCGGCCAGAGCTTCATTCAGTGGACTCTTTACCTGAATAGGACGGTAGCCCCTTTTGTGGAGGCTTTTGTGGTTGAGATTTCGGTAGAGGTAAACTTTCCCCTCCTGCACTGTCAGCTTTAGAGGGAGGTCGGGATCCTGGGTATCCACATTGGGGCGGCTTCCCATCCGATCACGAATGCGATCCACCACGGCATCCTTACAGAGGAGCCCAACGTATTTACTGTGTTTTGAAAAGGCGTTTCGGACTGAAGCATCCACAGACAGAGTCCTTTCTTGACCGCAGATCTGCTCCCAAGGAAGGGAATACACACCATCGTAGAATTCTTGCTCGCTCCGAGCCTCAAACTGGGCAAGTTGCTCCTGAACCCGAATTGCAGTTCGAAGCCAAAGACATGCACGATATCCAAGATCTTTTGGCCCAAAAAACGTCCTATGCCCCGGGGACCCACCAATCCGGTTGGCCCCCAGCTCTTTGAGTTCCATCTCCAGGGCATCCTCGACGCCCAGGGGACAGGGAACAAAGTATTTCCTTTCGCTCATAGAGAGACCATGACGCGCCATAGCAGCAGAAGCAAGCGGTGGCTATCGTAGCTCTTCGAGCCAGGACCATGGGGTGCAGGGCAAGGGAGGATGCAATGATGAACAGGGCAAGGGAGGTCCTGCAGGAGCGATTTGGCTTCGCCAGCTTCCGAGAAGGCCAGGAAGAGGCTGTCCGAGCTTCCTTAGCCGGAAGAGACTGCCTGGTTGTCATGCCCACAGGTTCGGGAAAATCCCTTTGCTTTCAGCTCCCGGCCCTCGTTCAGGACGGATGGACACTCGTTTTCAGCCCCCTCATTGCCCTCATGAAAGACCAAGTGGATGGATTGCGAGCAAGAGGGATCTCAGCAGCCACCATTCACTCTGGTCTTAGCCCAGAAGAAAAATGGGAAATTGCCCAGGCGATTCAACAGGGGAACCTAGATCTTTGTTTTGTCGCTCCCGAACGCCTCAGAAGCCAACGATTCCGGCATTTTTTAGGGGCCTTTCCCCCCTCCCGCATTGTCGTCGATGAAGCCCACTGCATGAGTCAATGGGGCCATGACTTCCGCCCAGATTACCTTGCTCTTGGCCCTTGTATCCGTGCCCTCGGTCATCCACCTGTCTCCGCCTTAACAGCCACAGCAACTCCCGAAGTCCGAGCCGAAATCCGCCAAGGTCTGGGACTCAATGACCCGGTTGAGATCTTAACGGGATTCGCCCGCCCCGAGCTAAGGTTCCATGTGGAGAAAGTGGCAAACCAAGAACACAAGCTCCAAACAGCCCTCTCCTGGATCCAAAAATCCGCAGGAAGCACCCTCATCTATGGGATGACACGGCGCATTGTCGAAACCTTTCATACTGAACTTTTAAAACTGCAGATCCAAAGCCTTCCTTACCACGCAGGCCTCTCCCCGGAACTGCGCGCTCAAACCCAAGAAGCGTTTATGGAAGGAGATACACAAGTCCTGGTGGCTACCAATGCTTTCGGGATGGGGATCGACAAAAGGAACCTCCGGTTAGTCTTGCATCTTGAAGCACCGCTTTCTCTGGAAGCCTACTACCAAGAAGCCGGCCGGGCGGGTCGCGATGGAGAACTCTCCGATTGCGTCCTCCTGCACTGGAGTGGTGACTATCGGTTACAGCGTTTTTTCATCGACGGCTCCAATCCCAGCAAAAAAACCCTCCTCCGACTTTTCCGACACCTTCAAGAATCTTCAGGTGGAGAGCTCGACCTCAACGGCCTGGCAAAAGGAATCGGTGCTTCAAGCCAAGCGGAAATGGAAACAGCTTTACGGCTCTATCGCAGATCCGGGATTCTCGAGGAGATTGAAGGCCATCTCTGCGTCATCTCTCCCATTCCCAAGACTTGCCCGCTTGACTTCAAACTCTTGGAAGAAAAGCGAAAAAGAGATTTAGCCCGCCTAGGAAAGATTCTCGATTATCAATCCCAGGGAATCGGTTGTCGCGCCGGAATTTTACGTTCTTACTTTCTTGGGAAAACGACTGAAGCATGTGGTCATTGTGATCTTTGCACAAAAAAAGAGCTTAAACCCCGTCGGGTCACTCCCAGTGAGGAGGCGATCCTTCGTGGAATTTTGGGGCTCATGAAGAAACTTCCCTTCCGCTATGGACCCCATCGCATCATGAAACAGCTTCGAGGACTCGAACCCTGTGCTCACAGCATCCCAGAAGAATCCAGCGCCCTGATTGCCCGAATCCCTGAGTCTACACTGCGTCGCCTCCTTGAATTGTTGGAGCATGCAGGTCTCCTTCGCCGCGAACCCTTCCAAAGCTCCGATGGAAAAAAAACAGGATCTCTCCTTGGCCCAACTCATAAGGGTTTTGCAACCCTTAAAACCCTTCCCATGGCTGCAGTACCTCCCCTCGACTTCGATGGAACCGCCCGAGTCTCTTCTCGTAAACGGAGACCAACCGAGGTTGCCAGGGCAAGCAGTCCGCCTCAATCCCGATCTACGAAGGAGATCGAAGAAGAGCTGCAAGACCCCGACCTCAAGCAACGCCTGTCCATCCTCCTCCGCTTCCGCAAAGACAAAGCCCTGGAATCTGGACATCCTCCCTACACAATTTTCTCCAACGCTGTCCTCGAGAATCTCTTGATGCACCCGCCAACCGATCAAGCTTCTTTCCTTGCCATCAAGGGCCTCGGCCCAACCCGATGGGACCGTTTTGGTCCCGAACTGCTCACCCTCCTCGAAAGAACCCTCAAAGGAAGCCAATCTTGAGACCCTATCGCTGCTTCGCCTCCTGCCTCCCCGGCCTCGAGGAAATACTCAGAGCTGAACTCCTGGCCATGGGGATTCAAAACCCTGAAGTATCAAAAGGAGGCGTCCGCTTTTTTGGGCATCGTCGGGCTGTATATAGGGTGAACCTCTGCTCCGGCATCGCAACTCATGTCCTCCTTCGATTCCCGAAATTTGAAGCCAGAACCTTCCCAGAACTCGAAAAGGGATTTCGCAACCTTCGCCTTAACCCTCTTCTCAAAGCAGAAGGACCCGTTGCCCTCCGTGTCCACGCAAAAAAATCGAAGCTTATTCACTCAGGGGCCATCGAAGAAAGGTTCCGCCAATTCCTAGAAAAACGCATTCCTGGAGTTCGTTTCTTGGAAGCAGAGCCTAAGGATCCCATGGATCCAGAAAGCCTCTTTGAAGCCATACAGATAAGAGTTTTTTTCGACCGGGTCCAGGTCTCTGTGGACAGTACGGGCATCGCACTCCACCGCCGTGGATGGAAGCAAGCAGTTGGTAAAGCCCCATTACGAGAAGATCTTGCCCACGCTTTGATCCTTTCTTCGGGTTGGAATCAGACATCTCCGCTGGTGGATCCCTTTTCAGGTTCGGGGACCATTCCCATTGAAGCAGTCGGGATCGCCCGAAAACTAGCCCCGGGAAGGCTTCGCCATTTTGCTTTTGAAAAGGGACCCATCTTTGACCAAAACGATTTTGACCGTGAAAAACAACGCACCATGGAACAAGCCTCTGCGGACCTCCCCTTCCGGGTTTACGCTTCCGATCAAGACGCAACGGTCATGAACATCTTACGTGCGAATGCGGGGCGGGCGGGGACTGATCAGGACCTGGAGTTCATGACGGCTCCTTTTGACCAGGCCGCATTTCTTTCAGGGAAACCTCAGACTCAAACAGGGGCATTGGTGAGCAATCCCCCTTTTGGTCGCCGCCTAAAGGAAAACAGCAACCTGAAACAACTTTATCAAGAATTAGGGCGCAGGCTCCAAGCTCTTCCATCCGGATTCCGGATCGCCCTCCTCTCAGCCGATCGACGTCTCACCCAACGGGTTGGCATCCCCCTTGAAAGTGCTTTTCTCGTCCCCTTTGGCGGCCTACGCGTTCGATCCCTTGTAAGACCTTGGGCCTAATCGTTCTCCTTCAACACCATATCAATGCAGAGAGCCGCACAAAGAATAAGCGGACCCATTGTATTTGGATCGGTGTTTTCCTCTAGGGCAACCACATAGTTGTCCGCACTGGTAAAAAGTTCCTTTCCGACTCCGGCCCACTTTTTAGAAACCGTCCCAATTCGATTCCCATTCAAGTCAAGGAATTGAAAATTCCATCCCACAAAATTCCCCTTAAGTTCCGCGATTTTTTCATCTTTTTCGTCGTACAAATCAAACCGCCCGCCGATCGAAAGCAAGCGTTGCTGGAAACTTCCAATCTTTCTTCCGTTGCTGTCCAGAACTCGAACCCTCGAACGTAAAAAAGTCATACCCCGCTCAATGGTAAGAATCGTTTGGTCCTTTGTGTCGGTAAGATGAACTTTGAACGGAAGAAGTTTTTTACTGACCAGAAGCTTCAGCATTTTTTTTGCGAAAGAAGCTTCCTCGTAGGCGAGAGCGAGCAACTCCCCCGATTGAGGATCTAAAATGTCATAGGCTTCATGGAATTTGAACATTCCTACATGTTCACGGACAAAATAGGTCGACTTGTTGAGTTCCATTCCCAGATTCTCACCGAAACTCCCTCAAAGTGCGAAAAAGAAATGGGGTGCTTTCCAAGAAGAACCTTCTACCACGAAGAAATCCGGACCGGCTGTCTTCGCGACCCCCAATTTCCGGGTTCCTTCTCAAAAACTCCAGGGATCTTTAGCCCGCATTCTTCGCATTTTCCCGAAGGGTCCAGTCCCCAACCCAAGATCTCATACCCAAGCCGTTGGATCAGAAGGTGTCCGCAATGCGGACATAGGGTGTCCTGCCCCCCCGCGTCCAGGCGATTTCCAATGTAAACAAAGGAGAGTCCTTCTTCATGAGCAATGCGGTGCGCCCGCACAAGGGTTTGCCTCGGCGTTGCAGGGGTGTCCTTCATTTTAAAATCAGGATGAAAGGCGGAAAAGTGGAGTGGGACCCCCGGTCCGACATGTTCGCGAATCCAATCGCAAAGCTGATGCAGCTCTTGATCTGAATCATTTTTTCCGGGAATCAGCAGGGTTGTCAGCTCGACCCAAACCTCCGTTTCATTGCAAAGATACTCGATCGTATCGAGGATCGGTTGGAGGTCAGCTCCAGTGAGTTCACGATAAAAAGTCTGCGAAAAACTCTTTAGGTCAATGTTAGCCGCATCCATCTTTGAGAAGAATTCTCGTCGAGGATCTGGGCAGATATATCCAGCCGTGACCGCGACATTTTTTATGCTTCGTTGCCGGCATGCATCAGCGACATCCACCGCATATTCTAAAAAAATCGTGGGATCATTATAGGTGAAGGCCACACTCCGGCACCCGGTCTCCTCTGCGGCCTTGGCAATTTGTTCCGGGGAAGCCTGATCCATGAGTCTGTCCATTTCACGGGATTTGCTTATGTCCCAGTTCTGGCAGAACTTACATGCGAGATTGCAGCCGGCCGTTCCAAAGGAGAAAACGGGTGTCCCCGGAAGAAAATGGTTTAAGGGTTTTTTTTCGATGGGGTCGATGCAAAACCCGCTGGAGCGACCATAGGTAGTGAGAACCATTTGCTCTCCAGACCGGGCTCGAACAAAGCAAAGGCCTCGCTGACCATCCTTGAGCTTGCAATACCTGGGACAGAGATCACATTGGATCTCTCCATTGTCCAACATATGCCAGTAGCGTGCAGGCACACCCGTGATTGTTTCCGCTTCCTGCTCCATTTGTCCTCCTTGGGGAGCCATCCCTCTTGGATGCGATCCGTGATCTTACGTGACCCGTCCATGGGGAAACAATGCGGGGTAGTCCAAAGATGGTTAAGAATCAATTCTCCTTTGTGCTGAACCGGTGTTTGGAGGAATCCCAAAACAAGGATTTTCGGGCCTTCTCCCACCAGGAAGAGAGAACTTGGGAAGTCGGAACTTCTTCTTTTTCCCACTCGGAAGGTAGGTCCACGAAACGCTGTAAAAGATGATAAGCTTCACTCCGGAAAAAGGGCATTTCGGCTTTCTCTATCAGTTGAACAAGCACACCGACAAAAGCTCGATCCTGCATTCTCAAACCCTCTTCGGCAATGTGTATCTTGAGATCGGGGTCCTCTTCTTTTTCCAAAGCTTTATGGAGGGCTGGAAGAAGCTTTGTATCCGGGTGTGACCGAAGAACCAGGAGAGCCTTCTCCCTCCGGGAAGAATCACTCGCTAAAAGCTCCGCTTCCAAATGCTTGAGTGAAAGATCTTCCTTTTTGCTCCCGGTTGATGGCCCATCCCCCTCCGTTTCCATTCGAGTGTTCTCACCAAGCCCCACACCAGCCTCCCCCTCCTGGGCAGCCTGGAACCTTGAGGAAAAAAGGAGGACCAAGAGGACAAGACTCACCAAAAGCCCGGCTCCTCCCACCACTTGAGTTTGCTTCCGACCTGATAGGAGGAGCTTTACCATCCCGGAGGCCAGGAGAAGACCTCCAAACACAACGACAATGACTGGTCCACTGGGGAGTTCATAAGAAAGCAACAGCCCAACCATACTTGCAACAGTTCCAAGGCCCCAACCAAGGAAAAGACGGTTGGAGATCTTCTCCGCCCACATGGCCCCAAAAACAGCGGGGACAATCAAGAAACAAAAAACAAGGAGGACACCTGCGATCTGCACCGAGGATGTGATGACCACCCCAAAGGTTGTGTAAAATAAGAAGTCCCAAAATCGGAGCCTCATCCCTCTGCGCCGTGCCTCTTCGGGATTGGTAGACACCAACAAAAAGGGGCCTCGGAACAGATAATGCACAAAAGCCACCCCGCCATAGACAAGAGCTGTTTTGGTCACGACAGCACCTGAAACCCAAACGATACTGCGTCCCATCAAGATGTGACGGATCTTTTCAACGGCATGGATATCCGGAGTTCCCGCAGTAACAACAATCCCGAGAGCCCCAGCCACGGCATAGACGATGCCGATGATCGCTTCTTGGGGAATCTTGGATTTCTCGAATCGGGTCAGGGAAAAAACTAAGGCCCCAAACAGGGTAAAACTCAGAGCAAAGACATAGCTGAGGGGGGTCCCCGGCTCGATGCCGAAGAGGATCCCCGTCATGGCACCCAGAGCAGCAATCTGGGCTAAAGCAAGATCAACAAAAATGACCCCTCTGCTCAGAATGTGGATCCCGAGCCAAGCGTGCATCCCAGTCAAAATCAAACAAGCGAGAAGGGGGAGAAGAAGCCAGCTCAAGTCCACGGCTTAACCCTTTTGGTAAGCATGCAGGAGTCTTTCAATCAGGGCATTGATCAAAGAGAGAGAATCTTTGGCATCTCTGGTTGCTCCCACCATGGCAGGGAGGATCACGACCTCAATTCCTGACTCACGCGCTAAGGCATTCGGAACAGAATCGTCGTTCCAGGTTGCCGTCCCAAGAACTTTGATGTTTTCAGCTTTGATGAGTTTCAAGAGCCTAAGCTTATGCGAGGCTGAAGGGGTGATCCCCGGCTTGTCCTCCACAAACCCTTCGACCTTGAGGCCGAACCTAGTTGTGAAATAGATCCAGTTTTGATGATAAAAAAGGATTTTCCGCCCTCTGAGAGGAGCCGCCTTTTTGAGAAACCCACCCAAACGGGTCGAGAGGGGTTTCCCCTTGTATTTCTTCTTTAAAAAACTTTGAAGTTTGCCTGAGATGGCAAGCCGATTCAGAACCTTGCCCCCAAGGAGCTTTACCAGGCGAGGCCCGAAAGTTGCCCTATCGAGTTTCATCTGGAATGCTTCATATCCCTTTCTGAATGCAGGAGCTTGGCTCGGCCTAACCCGCTCCATTCCCTTCTCGATGTTTTTTGCCATCCAACCCAAACGGACCGGATCCACCCACAGATGGGGATTCCCATTGGGATGCAGATCCCCCTTGGCTCGAGTCATCGAAACGGGTACCTCAAGA
>JALSSW010000104.1 GCA_026984035.1 Planctomycetota bacterium | reverse complement strand
CCCCACCGCCGCTTCGACCGGCCCCATCCCCACCAATGACAAAGGGTGTCCCCCCAACAGACCTCGCCCCTCAAGCGCTTCGCGTGCCCGCAGCGGCCCGAGCAGCGCCTCGGCCTCCCGCAGCGTGGGGATCATCACCAAGACCCCCATCAGCTCCCCCCAAACCCATCAGGGACACCCTTGTTCGCCAGCTCGTCGGCGCGCTCATTGCCCACATCGCCCGCATGCCCCTTGACCCAGCGCCACTCGATCTCGTGCCTCTGGATCAGCTCGTCCAGACGCTCCCAGAGATCCTGGTTTTTCACCGGCTTCTTGTCCGCCGTCTTCCATCCCCGAAGCTTCCATCCATGGATCCACTTCGTAATCCCCCCCCTCAGATACTGGGAATCGGTATGGAGGATCACGCGACAGGAACGCCTGAGCGCCTCAAGCGCTTTGATGGCAGCCAAAAGCTCCATGCGGTTGTTCGTCGTCCACCGTTCCCCCCCGCAGAGTTCCTTCTCCTTCCCATTCCAGCAGAGCAAAGCCCCCCATCCACCCGGCCCCGGATTGCCCTTGCAGGCCCCGTCCGTCCAGATCTCCACAGTTTTTTGGTCCCTGCTTTTTTTCACCATCGTTCTTTTGGGCTCCTCTCACACCCAGAGCAAAGCAAGCGTAGAAGGGCCTTCTCCTCGTTCAAAGGAAAGATCGATGAAGCATCCCACCCTTTTCTCCCTCCTCCTCTTGGCAGGCCCCCTCCTCGGACAGGATCCAAGCCTCGTCCCGACCCAGATCCGGAACAGGATCATCCTCGAAGGCAAACAGAAAAGCCAAGTAGCCAAGCACTTGGACGAACTGACCAATGGCATCGGCCCCCGACTGACCGGCTCCCCCCAGGCCATTCGGGCGGCCTATTGGGCCAAGGACAAGTTCCAATCCTTCGGCATCGAAAATGCCCGCGTCGAAAAATGGAGCGATTGGAAGGTCGGCTTTGAGCGCGGCCCTTGGAGCGGGGAAATCACCGCCCCCAAAAGCGCCATCCAAAACCTCCATTTTGTCACCCGCGCCTGGTCGGCCGGGACCAAGGGACGCCAGGAAGGCCCAGTTGTCCTCCTCCCAAAATCCCTCGAAGAAGCCAAGGCCCACCCCCAGCTTTGGCAGGGAGCCTGGGTTCTTGGCCGCCTCGGTGGACGCCGCCGTTTTTCCCCCAAGACCAGCAAACTCAAAACCTACCTGAAGACACAAGGAATCCTCGGCTTCATCGCCCCCTCCCGAAACCGGCTCCTGATTACCAGCGGAAACTTCCGCATCACCTGGGACCATCGTCCAAGCATCCCCGAGGTCACCCTCCGGGTGGACGAGTTCCAAAAACTGAAAGAACTCGTTACGAACGGTCAAAAGCCACGCGTACTCTTCGATATCCGTAACCACTTCATCAAAGGCCCCATCCCCAACTTCAACGTCATCGCGGACATCATAGGAAGCGAGAAACCCGATGAGTTTGTCATCGTGGGCGGACATCTCGACTCTTGGGACGGCGCCACAGGCACCACCGACAACGGAACCGGCACCGCCACAACCCTCGAAGCCGCACGCATCCTGATGGCCTCTGGAGTCAAACCCAAACGCAGCATCCGCTTCATGCTCTGGACCGGCGAGGAGCAGGGCCTCATGGGATCGCGAGCCTATGTCAAAAAACACCGCAGCGACGGTCTCATGAACAAGATCTCCGCCGTCCTGGTCCACGATGGAGGCACCAATTACTGCGCAGGCCTCCAAGCCACCCCATCCCAGCTCCCCATCCTGCAAAAAGCTCTTGCGGGCCTCGATCAGGTGGACCCTGCGTACGAGTTTTCCGTCAGCCCCCTCAGGTTTTTTGTCGGAGGCAGCGATCACGCCTCCTTCATCCCCGCCAAAGTCCCCGGTTTTTTCTGGCTGCAAAAAGGAAAGGCCAACTACACCCACACCCACCACACCCAGTTTGACACCTATGACAGCGCCATCGATGCCTACCAGCGCCAATCCGCCACCGTCATCGCCCTCAGCGCCCTCGCCATCGCAAACCTAGGCAAGCTCCTCCCCCGCACAAGTCGTGCGGAGATCGCCAAGCTTACCGGTGGACGAGGCGGTCGCCGCGGTTTCAGGTTGGGTGTCCAACTCAAAGAAGGCATGTTCGTCGTGGCTGTCGTCAAAGGGAGCCTCGCGGAAGCTTCCGGGATCAAGAAGGGAGACCAAATCCTGCGAGTCGGAAAACGCAAGATCGAATCCACGCGCGACCTCATCCGAGGCATCTTTCGCGCCTTTCAAAGGGGACTTAAAAAGATCCCCCTCTTTGTCCTCCGCCAAGGG
The DNA here is from genome assembly GCA_026984035.1 of Planctomycetota bacterium. GTDB lineage: Bacteria > Planctomycetota > UBA1135 > UBA1135 > HyVt-539. The sequence continues at coordinate 386 of JALSSW010000104.1, read as the reverse complement.
AAAGAGAAACAGCTCGAGCTTAAAATGCCAAAGCGCCGCTAAGGCCCCAAAACAGGGAGTGTCCCCCATGCCACCCTGATAAACCTCTGAAAAACCCCTGGAAAGCCCGTAGAAAACCCCGTGGAAAACCCCGTGGAAAACCCGTCCGCGGGTTTTTTGGTAAAAACGCTTCTAGCGTTTTTGGGATGGGCTTTAGCTATTGAGGATCTAGGGTTTTTGGTATTCCCGAAAGCCCGGAGAGCTTTCAACCATAAAACCCCCGGAGGGGTTTTCCACCGGGTTTTCTAGGCTTTACAGAAAGTTTCCAAGGACCTGGTCCCAGCCTCAAAACACTTTGCCCAACGCCTTCTCGATCTCAACTCCAAGGAAGGCTAAGATCCCCCCGT
>JALSSW010000103.1 GCA_026984035.1 Planctomycetota bacterium | reverse complement strand
GCTCCTCCCCAGGCATCCCCACCCCTCCCCCCATTTCCATAGGATGGTCCTCCCGGGCAACCTGGATAGCCCTCAGGGTGGGCTGCGGTGCCTGGAGCACCATTCTCTCCATTTTGGGCAGAAAGCGATGTGACAAAAAGGCCAAACAAAAGTGAGAGGGCGCTCAGGTGGCAAAGGATTCGTTTCATGGAACGCAAGATTGATTTCTCCTGTTCAGAAAAAAGGTTAGTTTGGTATAAACAAAGAAAGCTTCCGCCTTCATCTATATAGAGGGGGGGGGGGACAAAAAATTCGTCTTATTTTTTGCTAAAAATGGGCTCAGATTCTTTTTTAGGTCCTTTTTCCCTTATTTATTGTCTTTTTACCGCTCAAAACCATTTGCTGAAGGCCGGTCCCATCCCACTGAGGAATCCTCAACTGGGGAAGGATGAAGGGTTTTTAAAAAAAAGGGCCTACAGGAGCCGCGCGCCGTTGGGAACTTGGGTTTCAGGGACAGCTAGCACGATGCCTCCATCTTCGGCCTCGAATCCAGTGACAAGGCATTGGGAGAGATGGGGACCGATCTGCTTGACCGGAAAGTTGACCACGGCGAGAACCTGTTTGCCGATGAGAGCTTTGGGAGAATAGCGCTTTGTGATCTGAGCGCTCGATTTTAGGATCCCGATCTTGGGTCCAAAGTCAATGCGGAGGAGAAAGGCGGGCTTTTTCGCCTCGGGAAAGTCTTGAACCTCGAGAATAGTGCCCGTCCGGAGCTCAACTCGCCTGAAATCGCTCCATGAGATCCTTTGCATGAATGATGCTTCCTTTCAAAGGGTAGGGGGAATTCATCCCCAAGGAAAACTAAGCTTACAGGTTCTCAGGCAAGTAGGAGCCAGCACAGCTCAAAACAGTCCTCTCTGAAAGAAAGGAGAATGGCTCTTTCAAATTCCCTCCTCAACACGGCTATGAATAAAGGGAGGCTGCCAAGAGAAGGCCTACCAAGTCCCCACGCCACTGCGGGGGACCCAGGCTTCGGTGCGGCCATAGCGAACCTTGAGCCAATCGGGGCTTTGGCTGAGGAGGGGGAGGCTGAGGCCTTTGGGGAGGCGGGCGGTGGGGGAGAGAGAGGGGCGGGGTTCGGTGCGAAGCGGGAGGTCATCCTGGAGGACCACAACGCCCAAGGGTTTGGGGGAGGGGGATTGAATCGCGTTTTTTGCACTGAGAACTGCGGGAAGGTAGAGGATGACTCCGAGGAGCAGGGGGGTGACTTTGCGCCTTTTGAAGGCGAGGAAGAGGAGGGCGAGGGCGGGGATCTCGAAGAGGAGGGTCAGGCGCCAATAATCGGCGGGACGAAGCTTGGTCAGCGAGCTTTTGAGTTCTTGGAGAAGGCCTGCTTGTTCTTCGGGGGGAAGAGACAACTGCCTTTGGACGAGGGCGATGTTGTGCAGGATTTCTGGCCTGCCGCCGAGGCGACGCTCTGCCCGCTTCCAACGCCAGAGGGCTCGTGCGGGATGATCCAAGCGGTATTCGCAATTGCCTAGATTGTATTCGACGCGCCCGTTTCCTTGGGGATGCTTCTTGAGCCAAGTTTCGAAGCCTTGCTTGCCTGTTTTGTAATCCCCCTTGCGACAGGCCTGAAGAGCTTGGAGGGGATAGGTCTCGCTCTGGGAAGCCAGGGGAGCGGCAAGCATCAAAATCCCCAGAAGGGCGGGGATCAGGCCGAGGATCACGGCTGGAATCTGGTTTTGGGAATGGGAGATGTTCATGTCTGAGCCCCCCTCGCTCGCGGCATCTTTTGGTTTTCAAAACTGGTGACAAGGGCGCGGGCTCGAGCAGCACGCTCCTCTTCACTCCCTCCACCTCCATAGCGGGAGGCCTGGAGATCCTTCATCAGGGCAAGAGTCTCCACACGCAAGTTTTCGGGAACACCCTCGCGGAGAAGGCGCTCCTCCAATTTTGGATCCAAGGCTGCCCCTTCGTCCCATCCAAAATGATCCGCCAGGTAGAGACTGAAGGCACGCAGGGGGCCTTCGGCACCCAAGTTTTTCTCAAAGCGTTTTTTGGCCTCGCGGGCACGTCTGCGCCCCGGGTCCCGAGCCTCCCTTTCCTTCCCCGACCGCAAGGCAAGAGCGAGGAGAAAAGCAGCCACAGGCCCCCCCACAAGAGTCCACACCAGCCAGGGCGATGGCCCGGCGGCACCATCATCACCAAGCTCCATAAAATCACGAATGTCCTCATCCACCTCGGGAAGAGAAGGCTTGGCCCCCTTGAGAAGAGTCAAACCCTTACCCCGCTTCCCCGAGATTTCGACGGGAATGGGATCTGTCCGCAGAGTCTTGTACCGCCCATCGCCGGGATCGAAGTAAGAAAACTCAATCGGCGGAAAGGCTTTGATCCCGCTGTCGATGGCGGCGAGTTCGTAACGCCCGATGACGGATCGGGAAGTCCGATCCACCTTCATGGAAAAGCGGTTGAATCCAGCAAGCTTGTTGAGGGGAGGTAAATCAAGGAAGGGAAGGTTGCCTTCGCCCTCCACCCGAAGCCGGAGAACAATGGGCGCACCTAGGGCAAAATGCGTCTTGGAGAGTTGGGCCTTGATCCGAAAGTTCCCCACCGCGTTGAGAAAGGAAGAGGGCCTGCCCGCGCTCGGCAGTTCACGGACTTCGAGACTCAAAGGATCCCCCACCCGCTCAATCTTGCCAAGGACAGGGCGCTGAAAGGGGAAATCCCTCGTATAACCCTTGACCCATTGAAGCTCCATGGTCGGACCATCCAAAAGCAGCTTTCCCGTCCGCTTCGCCACCCAACGACTCGTGTACTCAAAAACGAAAAAATCCGGGTCGAGCCCGGGCGGAACTTCAACACGACGAGCAACGACTCCTCGCAGTTGTTTCCCATCCCCCAAAACAAAACTATGCTCTCCTTGTCGGCTCTGCCGAGATCCTCCACTCTCCAGGGGCAGAAGATCCTCCCATCCCAGTTCAATCTTGATCGGAAGATCGATCCCGTTTCCCTCGTAGGGATTGGAAAGCTTACGGAAAAAACTCTGCCTCACCCCGAAGCGTAAACGGACCTCAAAGATCTCCCCCTTGTAGACCGGACGCCCCGGTCCTTCCATTTCAAGATAGGTATTGGTCCGAGCCGCTTTGTTCTCCACACAACGGAGACTGCGCGCCGGCACATTGTATTCTTGATCCCCCACTTTCACGACAAAGGAGGGAATCTCAAATCGCCCCACTCGCTTGGGTTTCAGGCTGAGAGTCCAGGTGCTGATCGTTTCATTGGCAATCGTCCGCCCATTGTAACTCTGGAAACGCTGCTCGACAGAGGGCCCAGAGACTTCGATTTTGAGACCGGAGACCTTGGGAGGCGCGGGGATCGTGCCTGTCTTCGCTCCTTGGATCTGGACGCGAAGAATCGAAGATTCACCCAACGCAACCGTGGCAGGGTCAGGCCCCGCCACCCTGAGAGGTGAGGCCTGGACGAGAACAAAGAGAGGCATCAGGAGGAAGCTGAACATCTCACCAATCCTTCTTTCCGGGGACATGCCTGCTTGGCCTTGGCTTTTCATTTTTTCGCGCTTCGAGAATCAGGCGCTGCAGTTTTTTCTCCAACTGGGCTCGTTCCTCAGGGCTCAGGCGCAAAGGGATCGCTTGGCGGGGACGAGAGGAATCCTTTTTTCGCCCCTTGGAAGGCTTAGGAGCAGGCCGTGGCTTGGACGCCTTCTTTTTCTTGGCTTTGTTGGCCTTGTTTTTCTTCGCCTTTTTTTGCTTTTCCTTATCTTGCTTTTCCTGGTTCTTTTTTGACGGCTCTTGCCGAGATTGCTTTTTCTTTTGAGGCGCCTTGGGGACCTCTTTTTCCTTCGGCTTTGGCTGGTCCTGTTTCTTTTGGCCTTGCTTGCCCTGCTTTTTCTTTTGGCTTTTCTTTTGGTTTTGCTTCTGGCTTTTTTTGTTTTTCTCGCCCTTCTTCTGATTCTGCTTGCTGTTTTTTTTGTTCTGCTTCTGCTCTTTCTTCTGGGACTTCTTCTTTTGGTTTTCCCCCTGCTTCTTCTGGTTCTTCTGATCTTTATTCTGCTTTTGGTTCTTGTTCTTTTGGTTCTTCTGCCTTTTCTTTTGCTGCTTCTTGATCTTTTCGATCTGCTTCAAAAGCCGGAGAGCTTGCTCCAGGTTTTTACGAGCCTCCTTCCAAGAGGGGCGGGAGACCACAGCCTCGTCCAAAGCTTCGATGGCCCGTTTCACCTTCTGCTCCGAATTCTTAAGATCCTTCTTGGCAAAGGCTCCCAAAGCCTCAGCCAAACGTGCGGTTCCCACGATGAGGTCTCTCTCGGGCCGAAGAGCTTTGTTCTTGGCCACTAGCTTTTCGGCCGAGGCCATCGCTTCCTCGGTTTTCCCCGCGCGAAAGGCTGCGACTGCGTGGTCCAAGAGAAGGACAGAGCTTGGTTTTGCCGCTTCCTTTCGGGCTTTTTCCAGGAGGGACAGCGCCTGCTTGGCTTTTCCCTTTCTTAGAAGTTCCACTCCTTTTCGAAGCTCTCCCCCCTGAAGCAGAACTAAGGGTAGGAATGCCGCTGCAGAAATCTTCTTCAAGGCCCCCCTTCCAAGCAGCCCGCTTCCCTTTCTTTTTTGACCGTTTCGGCTCCCCCTGGGCCGCAGACCAAAGGCTAAAAGGAAAAACCCTGGGAGTAAAAACCATTGAAATCTTGAGATGGGAATCGTCCGCATACCCTTGTCCGTTTCACGTGTCTGCATCGCCAGGATGCGCTTCTTCCAAAGCTCCACCAAGGGAAGTGGAGTGTCCTCCGCCGAAAGATAGGTCCCTCCCGTTCGATTCGCCAGGCGACGCAGAGTCTCTACATCCATGTGGCTGATGATGGGTTTTCCTTTTTCATCCCGGAGTACATCCATTCCGCTCGCGTCGGGGATGGCCGCTCCCTGCACGGTCCCGTAGCCGATACAATGCAAGGGGACGCCGCGCTTCACCAGGATGGGAACGACCCTGTCCACACTCTGCACAAGATCTTCTCCATCACTCAAGAGGACCACGGCTTGATAGGCCCCCTCCGCCTCGGGGAGAAGGGTCAGCGAAGCACGAAGGGCAGCGCCCAGATCGGTTGGCCCCTGTTCGACCTCGTCTTCCTTGGCCCGTTTCAAAAGAAAACGAAAAGCTTTGGCGTCGTGCGTAAGAGGACAGAAGACACGCGCACTCTTGGCAAATCCAACCAGAGCCACCCGATTGCCTCCCAAGCGATCCAAAATCGAAAGCAAGTCAAGGCGCGCGCGCTTGGCCCTTCCCCCCGGGAGGTCCTTTGTGCGCATGGACCTGCTGAGGTCCAGGCAAAACACAATGTCAGCGGCCCGCTTGGAAACCGGAAGAGGGAGCCTACCCCAGCTCGGCTCAAGGAGAGAGAAGAGCAGCAACGCCGTGCCAAGAACAAGGGAGACGGCGCGCAAGATCCCCGGCCTGGGAAGGCGTGAAAAAACCAGGGGAGCCACAGAGGGGTCGGCATAGGCCTTCCGCCGCCTTGCGCGCCGTCTTCGATCCCAAACCAAAAGGAGGATCAAAAGGGGCACAAGCAGGAGAACCCACCAACGCTCGGGGTGCAAGAGAACGAAATCGTTCATGGTGTCACCCCCAGGGCGCCGAAGCGCAGCAAGAAGGCCAAGAGGAAGGCCCCAAGCGCAAGGCCCAGGGGCAGGGCGAATCGTTCGTGACGCAGATAAAACTCCTCCTTCAGTTCCGAGGTTTCCAACTTGTCAATCGTTTCGAAAATGTCCTCCAAAACACGCTTGTCCTTGGCCCGGAAAAACCGCCCTTGGGTTTCCTGCGCGATCAGCTTGAGGGCTTTGAACTCCAGCTCCTGTGCGCCGAAAAATCCCTGCCCCCCCACGGCGCCGGCCCCGATGGTATAGACCCTGACCCCCGAGTCGTGGGCGAGGTCGGCCGCCTCCTTCGGCGTGATGTAGTTCACATTCTCAAGGCCATCACTCAGCAGCACAACGACCTTGGAGCGGGCCTTGCTCTCCTTCAGAAAATCCACGCAAAAGGCCAAGCCCCCTCCGATCCCCGTTTTGTTGTCCGCTGCGTTTTCTTCCTTAGCCTTGACGTGTTTAAGGATTCGAATCAAGGACTGGTGATCGATGGTCGGGGGCGAGAGCAGTTCGGGAAACATGGCAAAACCCGCAAGGCCGATCCTGTCGTTTTTTCTCTGCTTGATGAACTTGGCAGCCACATCTTTGACCACTTCGATTCGGCTCCTCCCGCGAGGCCCTTCCAGATCCCGCGCCCGCATGGAAGAGGAAAGATCAATGCAGAGCATCAAATCGACCCCACGGGTTTGGAGGGGAAGGCGTTCCAATTTTTGAGGGCGCGAAAGGGCCAGACTGAAGAAAAGGAGGCTGAGGCCCAGAAGGACCTTTTGCCAGGGGAGAAGGCGCATCCGCAGGGTGCGAGGAAGGCGACGAAACATCAGGAGGTTCGGGGCGCCCAAGGCTCCCGGGCGACGGCGCCAAAACACCCAGACCAAAGCCGGAAGCAACAACAACAGAAACCAAGGATCCGCCAAGACCCAGTGTTTGAAGCTTTCAGGCACAGGCAGCCTCCTTTTCCTTCTTCCGGATTTTCTCTTCCAGGGCGAGAACGAAGGCCCGCGCTCCCTCGAGAAGTTCCCGCGAGAGACGAAGGTCCGCCCCCTGCCCTGCGAACTTCACGAGATCGGCCTGGCGCACAATGCTCGAGAGCCTTGCCCTGTCCATTTCGGCTAGCTCGGGGTGGCGGGCCAACTCCCGGAGGATCTCCTCGGTGGTCTGCTCGCGCGTCCGAAGTCCCAGGGCTTCGTCGAGATAGCGCCGCAGCACACGCGTGACTTGGTCCACGAGTTCCTCCCCGCTGACACTCCCCTCTTCGAGACTTTGGGCAAGTTCTTTCAACTGAATCAAGGCCCGGCGCCCTGGGGGAATGGGGATGGGTTTGGGCAAGCCCGCACCATCTTTCTTTCGCCTTTTCCACAGGTACCAAGCGGCCCCAAGGGCAAGGATGGCGGCAAAGACTCCTGCCCAAAGCCAGGGGAAGGACGGCTCGGGATCCCGAATCAAAGAGTCCGGCAGAACCGGGGCGGCCTTGGCCCCCTTTGGTAGAATCCCCTTCACGCGAACCTTGCGTTCGGCCACCTTGACCTTGTCCCCGATCGCGGGCAGGACCCGCTCGCCGGTCCGAAGGAACCATGCGCGGAAGGGCCGCGACAAAAGAGGAGGGCCGCCTCGGCCGGCCTTCACAACTCGCATCTTTCCCGTCCAGCGAAAGCGAAGGCCTTCAGCCTTGGGCCTTTGGTCCAGAGTCTTCTTCGATTCTGGATCCGCAGCTCCCCCCTGTATCTCCTTCAAAGCTCTGAGCCACACCCGCCCATCCACCGGATCTCCCAGGCGAACCAGCTCGTCCTTGACGGGCAAGACCAGCTCATAGAGCCCGACTCCCGGCCTTAAGACCTTGGCCGCCTCGGGGACGTCCCCCCCAGATCCACCGCAGGAACTGAGAACGAAGCTTACGCAGCAAAGCAGGCCCCAGCATCCGCCCCTCATCGTTTCAAACGCGCCTCCCGTCGCCGAAAAAATTGAAGGACAGCCTTGCTGACCTTTTTGTCCGTCCACAGCGGAAGCAGGTCGATTCCGAGCTTTCCCGCCGATTTTTCAAAACTCTCGTATTCTTTGCGCGCCATCTCCTCGTAACGTTTCCGGACCTTGGCCGAACGCGTATCGACCAAACACTCTCCCCCCGACTCCATATCAAAGACACGCAGCAGGCCCGCGTCCTCTAACACAAAACGTCGCTGATCCAGGCAGGGCACTAAAACCACATCATGCCGCTTGGAAAGGCTCCGAAGAGCGGGAAAGGGGTCTCCCCCGATGAAATCCGAGAGCACAAAGACGACGGCGCGACGCCGCTGCACCCGCCCCACATAGCGCAGCGCCTCGGCCAGACCACTTCCATAGGGGTTTGCCACCGGGGCAAGGCCCTCCCGCAAAAGCCGCAACACATGCGAACGGCCCTTGCGCGCAGGAACAAAGAGTTCCACCTCCTTGCCGAAGGTCACCAATCCTACCTTGTCGTTCGTCCGCTGCGCCGACAGCCCCACGCAGGCACAAAACTCCACCGCCATCCGGCGCAGAGTCCGCCCCTGGCTCGCAAAATCCATCGAACGGGAATGATCCAGCACAAAGAGGATCGTCAGCTCACGCTCTTCGACATATTTTTTGATGAAGGGCCTCCCCACCCGCGCCGTCACATTCCAATCCACCGAGCGGATGTCATCGCCTTCAGCCCATTCGCGCACCTCGTCGAACTCAATCCCCGATCCACGAAAGGCAGAACGGTAGCTCCCGGCCATGACATCGGTCACGAGCCGATCGGTCCGCAGTTGGATCAGACGCACTTCCTTGAGGAGTTCGGGATCGACACCGGGTCGCCCTTCACCTCCATGGGACTTCAGTGCTCTGGATTGCATAAAGGTTCCGCGCAGCACCTCAGGGGACCGGGACATGGTCCATGATCTCCTGTAAGAGGTCCATGCTCGTTTTCTCCTCGGCTTCCGCCTCGAAGGTCAGGTGCATTCGATGCCCCAGAACAAAGGGCGCAACCGCCTTGACGTCCTGCGGCGTCACATAGCCGCGCCCTTCCAAAAAGGCCTGGGCCTTGGCGCAGCGGGAGAGCCCGATCGAAGCGCGTGGCGAAGCCCCGTAGAGGATCATCGGAGCCAGGCCCCCAAGCCCCACCCGTTCCGGCTCCCGCGTCGCAAAGACCAGATCGACGATGTAGCCAAGGACCTTTTCATCCAGGTAGACCTGTTCGACAATCTTGCGTGCCTCCAGGATGCGGTCGGGTTCAATCACCTGAGGAACCGTCGGGACGGCCGAGATCCCACCCATGCGCTTTACAATCTCGATCTCCTCCTCCCGGCTGGGATAGTCCACAATCAACTTGAGCAGAAACCGATCCACCTGGGCCTCGGGCAAAGGATAGGTCCCTTCCTGCTCCACGGGGTTTTGAGTGGCCATGACCAAAAAGGGTTCGGGCAGAGGGCGTGTCTCTCCGGCCAGCGTCACCTGACGCTCCTGCATCGCCTCCAAAAGGGCCGACTGCACCTTGGCCGGCGCGCGGTTGACCTCGTCCGCCAGGATCAGATTGGCAAAGAGCGGCCCTTCCCGCACCGACCAATCTCCCGTTTTTGGGTTATAGACCTGGGTCCCGATCAAGTCGGCGGGCAAGAGATCCGGGGTAAACTGAAGGCGATGGAACACCCCCCCGATGGCCTTGGCCAGAGAGCTGATCGCCAAGGTCTTCGCCAATCCCGGCAAGCCTTCGAGAAGCACATGCCCATCCGCCAGGAGGCCGATCAAAAGTCCCCGAACCATCGAGCTTTGCCCGACGAGCACCCGCCCCAAGGCACCCTCAATCTCCAGTAAGAAGGCCCCCTCCTCCTTCACCCTCTCCGTCATCGCAAGTGGATCCGCGGTCAAATCTCTCTCCTTCCTTTTCTGACTGTTCTCAGGTTTTGCTTCTGTTGGTTTCCGGTTGTTTCCTTCACTTTTTCCTAGCCCACTTTTTTTACAAAAAAAGAGAAAGCTTGAGAAACCTTACAGATAGGCCCAAGCGAGCTACCCCCAGAAAAACTTCCATCCCCCCAAAGTTTTTTTCTCTGGTCTTTCTTTCCTCACTTTTTTTTCAAGAAAGACCCTGCACAAGCCCGGTTCCAACATGATTCCATCGCCCGATGCAAGCGACCTAGAGGCCCAGCTCAAACTGGACCCCATCTTCCAAGAAATGGACCTGCAGGTCGAAGGAATGAACCCTGGCGATTTCGGCCACAAGGGAAAGGCCCAGGCCAGCCCCGTCCCGGTTGGGATTGGCCTGGGCGCCCCTGACGAAGCGGTCAAAGATGTGGTCTTGGAGAGAAGGAGGGATCCCCGGGCCATGGTCCCTGAAGATGAGACGAGGCCTGGGAGAAGCCGAACCCTGACCCTGCACCGGAACGGGATTGGGGGCCAAGATCCGAACTTCGATCGGGCTCTCTTTGGGCGTGTAGTGAAGAGAATTTTGGAGGAGGTTTTCGCACAGAATGCGAAGGAGCTCCGGCTGAACTTTGGCTGTGAGCTGAGAGGGTCCTTGGATTTGGATCCGTTTTCCCCCGGGATCGAGGTCCAAGGCGCATTGGGCCAGGAGCATGGAGATGTCGGTCGGCTCTTTTTGGACTTCCATTCCCTGGTCCATTCGTGCGAGCAAGAGAAGAGCAGAGACTAACCTGCCCATCCGCTGGGAGGAGCCAAGAATGTCCTGAAGGAAAGCTTGGTATTCTTCCGGGCTGCGCCTTTGACGGAGGGCCACCTCTGCCGCATTCTGAATCCCGGCAATGGGGTTTCGAAGCTCGTGGGAAGCATCCGAGGTAAAGCGCCGTTGCCGGTCCAAGGCAGCCAAAAGCGCTCCGAAAGCATCCTCCAAGATGGCCGCCAACTGATCGACCTCGTCCCCGTTGTGGCTGCGCGGGAGGCCCTTCTGCCCATTTGCCTGGACTCTCTTGGCAGTTTCCCCCAAGTCCCGAAGAGGGCGGACCAAACGCCAACTCAAAAAGAGGCTGAAGGCCAGAAGAACGAGCAAAGAAAAGCCGCCCAAAACCAGAATCGTCCAGCGCACCCCAGCCAGCTGAGCCTCGATGGAGGCCATGCTCCGACTGATCCTGAGGAAACAACGTGGCCCCTCTCGCCTCTCCCTTTCCTCGGCCTCCTCCCCCATTTCTTCTTTTTCCAAATCCCTGGCAAAGAGACCGAGACGCCGAGGAGGACTGCCTGGAAGGGTCACAAATCGAGGCATGGAAAGCGCAAGGGGCTTTTGCTTCAGAGGAGGAAGGGCAGCCCCGACACGTGTCAGGATCCGCCCCGACCCGGCATCCCGCAGCTCAACACCCCACTTGTCATCGACCGCCCCACCCAAGAGATCCCCAGCTTCGACATGGGCTCGGCCTTCCTCCCATTCCACGCTCGAAAGGAAGGCTTCAGCCCTCGCCCCGATCTCTGCATCCAAAGCCTGGAACAAGGAACGGCGCACACCAAGGTAGAGCACCGTCGAAAAAACAACGAGCAACAAGGTGGTCAACAAAAAGAACCAAGCCCGAAGGGTGTTCTGGATGGTCATGCCCCTCATCCAAGCTCCGACTCTTCGATGAGGATGTAACCCAAGCCACGTTTCGTTTGGATCAGCCGCCTAGGATGGTCCGGGTCGAGTTTTTTGCGGAGGGATGAGATCAAAACATCCAGAGAATTGGAATCGGGTCCCAACTCGTCTTCCCAGAGAAGGGCGCTGAGCTTGCTCCTGCTTTGGAGAGCTCCCGGATTGCGGGCAAAATTTTCCAAGAGGAGGAACTCCATCCGTGTCAGCGAGATCTCCCGTCCCGCCCGGTAGACACGATGCCCGGCGGTGTCGATCCTCAGGTTTCCAACTCGCAGTTCCGCAGACTGTCCTCCCGAACCTCGACGCAGAAGTGCGCGCAGCCGTGCAAGAAGGACCTCAAATGCGAAGGGCTTGGTCAGATAGTCGTCAGCGCCCGCGTCGAGTCCTGCGACGACCTCTTGGGGAGTATCGCAGGCCGTAAGGATCAAAATCGGTAGCTTTCGGCCTTCGGCCCGCAGGCAGCGGCACACATCCAACCCGCTCGGAGGGGGAATCCGTAGATCCAGAATCATGGCGTCATGATGACCACTGCGCGCATGCCAGAGAGCCTCCTCTCCATTGCCGGCCCGATCCACCAGGTAGAGCTCATCCTCCAGCCCGACCTGAAGGGAACGGGCCAGGAAGTCTTCGTCTTCGACAAGGAGGAGTCGGGCCATAGGGCAAGCTTACTTCTTTTTATGCCCCTCTACCTCTTCCCCATCATCCTCATCCCCATCATCGTCACCATCTTCATCGTCCTTCCCCTGGCGTCCTTTACCTTCGTGCTCCTCTCCTTCTTCTCGTTCCCCCTCTTCCCCACGCTCTTCCTCCTCTCCTCGATTCTTATGACTCGCCAATTCAAGGTCCAAGAGGCGACCCTGACGCCCATCAAGAAGAGCGCCCATCACATAGGGAGAATGAACAAAGATCACTTCACATACGGGGATCTTACCGGACCATCCAATCCTTGCCTTGATCACAGTTCCTTTGAGAACGCTTTCCGCCTTTTGGACAAGTTGGTCCAAATTCAATCGACATTGATCCAGAGCTCGAACGAGACCTTTTCTTGAGCCACCCTCGCTCTCTCCTTCCTCTTCCTCTTCTTCCCCCTTTTCTCCTTCTTCTCCTCTTTCCTTTTCCTCCCCCTTTTCATTCTCTTCCTCTTTTTCGTTTTCTTCGCCTTTTTCGTTCTCTTCGCCCTTTTCGTTCTCTTCGCCTTCTTCTTCGGAACCCGCCTTTTCCTCCTCGAGGACCTTGCCTGTCATCGCATCGACAACGACTTCATACAGTGCATGATTCTTATCCAGAATTTTCACCTCAAACATGAGGCGCAGCTTGCCCCCTTCTTTTTCAGCCTCAAACACAGCAGCAACCG